>NZ_JBEYKR010000113.1:0-23239 GCF_040703535.1 Streptomyces sp. NPDC007346 | reverse complement strand
GGCGGCCCTCGGGCGCTCCCCTGCCCGGTTCTACGGGGCTTCGGCCCGGATCGGCTCCGAACTCGTGCGCCGGATCAGCTCCGAACTCGTGTGGCAGTGCACGTCGGACGCCACGTGGCTCACGCGGAGCCGGGCGTCGTCCCCCGGTCCGGGGTGCGTACCTCTCCCGTACCCGCTCCTCAGCCCGCCGCCCTCGCACCCTCCCGCGAACACGCGCGGGCACGCGCACGCGCCAGCCTCCGTACTCCATCGGTGAGCAGCGCCAGGCCCACCAGCAGAGCGCTCACCCAGACCGGCGCCCGGTAGCCGAGCCCCGCGTCCAGGGCCAGGCCGCCCGCCCACGGGCCCACCGTCGCCCCGACGTTGAACGCGCTCGTGCCGAAGGCCCCGGCGAGCGTCGACGCCTCGGGGGCCAGGCCGAGGACCCGGGTGATCAGGGCCGTGCCCGTGCCGAAGGCGAGCATCCCCAGGACCGGGATCAGGGCCAGGGCGGTGACCGGGCGGGCCGCCGTCAGGGCCAGGGTGGTCCAGCCGAGGGCCAGGGCGACCATGCCGTACGTGATGAACGCCGTGGGCCGCCGGTCGGCGTACCGCCCCGCCACGGTGACGCCCAGGAACGCCCCCGCCCCGAAGAGCGCGAGCGCGGCGGGGACCCAGGCGGCGCCGAGGCCCGTCGTGCGGGTGAGAAGCGGTTCCAGGTAGGAGAACGCGCAGAAGGTGGCGCCCTGGACCAGCGCCATCGTGAGCAGGGTGGGGCGGAGCCGGGGGCCCGTGAGGAGGCGGAGTTCGTCCCGTACCCGGGGTTCGTTCCGTACCCGGGGTTCGTCCCGTACCCGGGGTTCGTTCCGTACCCGGGGTTCTTCCCGTACCCGGGGTTCTTCCCGTACGGGTGCCGGGGTGGCGGCGGTATCCGGCGCCCGGCCGCCCGGGATGGACCGTACGATCGCCACGAACGCGGGCAGCGAGACGACCGCCACCGCCCAGAACGCCGCCCGCCACCCCCACCGCTCCCCCAGCACCGCTCCGGCCGGTACGCCCACCACGCAGGCGATCGTCACCCCGCCGACCACCACGGCGGTGGCCCGGCCCCGCAGCCGGTCGGGGACCATCGACACCGCCGCCGCCAGGGCGACCGCCCAGAACCCCGCGTTGGCCAGCGCCCCGACGAAGCGGGTGGCGAGGAGGACTCCGTAACTCGGGGTCAGCGCACCCACGATGTGCACGGCGACGAACACCGCGAGGAAGAGCAGCAGCGCGCGGCGCCGGGGCCAGGTGCGGCTGAGGAGGGCCATCAGGGGTGCGCCGACGACCATCCCCACGGCGAAGGCGGAGGTGAGGAGGCCGGCGGCGGAGAGGGAGACGTTCAGGTCGGCGGCGATGGACGAGACGAGTCCGGACAGCATGAACTCGGAGGTGCCCTGGGCGAAGACCGCGAGCCCGAGGGCGTAGACAGCGAAGGGCAATGGCATGGGTGCAGACCCCTTGGACGGAACCGTCGGTGGACAGACGAACCGAAGTGCGGGGACGCGGGCCGCGCGGGCCCACCGGATGACGAGAACCGGCGGGGCGGTGCGGAGGAGTGCCCGGTCTCCGGGGACCGGGGGCACGAACCCGGCGTACGGCGGTACCTGCGGCGGTACTTCAGCGCGTACGCGGGGTGGGAACGGCCCGTACCCGCGGTGATCCGGCGGGGGCGGGGCCGTGGGGAGGGAGGCCGGTGACCCGTGGGGTCATCCGGCGACGCTCAGCGGCAGTTCGCCCACCGGCTCACCGGTGGGCGGAGTCTGTCGGACTCGGGGCTGGACATGGAGGGAAGGCTACCGGACGGTCAGCGGCGGCGCTGGCGGCGGTTGGACCGCTCCGGCTCCCGCGCGGAGGTGGTGGGCGCGGGCAGCGCGTCGTACGAGGCGTCCAGCTCCTCGTCGTCCTCGTCCGGGGAGGTCAGGCCCGCGGCGAAGTGGGGCTCCAGGAAGAGGCCGTGGTGCTGGGGCGGCGCGGTGTCCTCGGCGCCCGGTTCCGGGCGGGAGGAGTTCCGGGGCAGGGAGGCGGTCGTCATGGCTGTCTGTCCTTGGGTCGAGCAGCGCTGTATCGGCTCGTCCCGTACCCCGGGGCCTGCGTTCGATGTATGCGTGGGGTGGAGAAGAGCGTCGTACGCGCCGCGTGCCGCAGCTCAGGGCGAGGGCGGGCACCAGCCGGTCCGGGACTGCCGATGACCGGGGGTGGCGCGCAAATCATCGCACACGATCAGGCGGGGGGGCTGAGGATTATGCCCTGGCCGCGGCCGTGCCAGACCCTGGGCCGGGTCAGAGCACGACGCGGAAGTGGGTCGTCAGGCGCCGGTCCTCGCCCAGGACGTGGAACGCGAGGCCCGGGGGCTGGTCGCGGTCGGCCGGCCTCTCCCCCTCCCAGGGCATGCGCAGGGTCCACGTCACGGCGGGCCCGACGATGAGCGGGCGGCCGGCGAAGGTGGTGGCGGCCGCCGTGTGGGCGTGGCCGGTGAGGACGGCGACGACCCGCGGGTGGGCGTCGAGGAGGGCGGCGAGGCGCTCCGGCTCCTCCAGCCGCCCGGCGTCGGGCAGCGGGTGGTGGAGCTCGACGGGCGGCTGGTGGAAGGCGATCAGGGCGGGGACGCCGTCCGGGAGCGCGCCGAGCGTGGTGTCGATCCAGGCGAGCGTCTCGGCGTCCAGGCGCCCTTCGTCGCGGCCGGGGATGGTGGAGTCGCACATCAGGACCGCGGTTCCGGCGATGTGGTGGACCCGGTTGACGGGCGCGGTGTCCGGGGCCTCGCCGAGGAAGGCCTTGCGGTAGGCGGGGCGCGCGTCGTGGTTCCCGGGGCAGGCCAGTACGGGGAACGGGGCGGCCAGGAGGCGGGCGGCCTCCTCGTACTCGGACTCCGCCGCGTGGTCCGCGATGTCTCCGGTGACCAACAGCGCGTCGACCGGGCGGGGCAGGGCCCGCAGGTACTCCATCACGCGGGCCGCCCGGCGCGTCGCGCGCTCACCGCCGTCCAGGTGCAGGTCGCTGATCTGAGCGAGCAACATGTGCGTCCACCCCCGTATAACGCTAATTCTCATTCTTCCATTAGAACCCTAGAGTGGGGGCGGACAGAGTTCAAGGGGCGGTCGAGGGGGCCGGCCGAGGGCGGCAAAGGGGGCGACCGGTGGCACAGCGGACTGTCATGGAACTGGTGAGCACCATCCACCACGACGGGGACGGCGGTGTCACCGACGCCCTGGAGACGGTCCAGGGGGTGACCCGCTGGGTCCAGCAGCGGACCGGCGGTCTCGTCCCCCGGGAGTTCCTCACCGGGGAACTGCTCGTGGACGAAGGGCTCAGGGACGAGATCGTCGGCGTACGGCGGGCCGTCCGGGCCCTGTTCGCACGGGCGGTCAGTCCGGCCCCGCCCAGCCCCGCGGACATCCACCGCCTGATGCCGGCCGACGCGGCCCTCGCCCACCTGAACGCGGCCGCCGCCCGCGAGCTCGTCGCCCCGCAGCTGCACTGGCCCGCCGAAGGGGCCCCCGTGGCCCGGCTGTTGTCGGCCGAGGACGACCCGCGCGTACGGCTGGTCGCGGCGCTGGCCCGCGACGCCGTGGACTTCCTGAGCGGGCCGGAGCGCGAACGGCTGCGGGCCTGCCACGCGCCGCGCTGCGTGCGGTACTTCATCAAGAGCCACGGCCGCCAGGAGTGGTGCAAGCCGTCCTGCGGCAACCGGGCCCGAGTCGCCCGCCACTACGAGCGCACGCGAGGGGCGGCGGCGGGCGAGGGGGCGCACGCCACCTGACGGGCCCGCACGCCCGCGCGCCGGATCCCCGCCGCCGGGACCGCCGTACGCCCCAGTCCTGGCTTCGGCTGCGGGATCTCCGTACGCCCTGGCCTCGGGTCCGGGGCCACCAAGGCCTCGGGGCCCCGCCCCTCCCCGCCGCAGGCGTCCTCAGGCCTTCGGGGCCACCTTCGACAGCCCGTTGATGATGCGGTCCATCGCGTCGCCGCCCGTCGGGTCGGTCAGGTTGGCCAGCATCTTGAGCGTGAACTTCATCAGCAGCGGGTGGGTCAGGCCGCGCTGGGTGGCGACCTTCATGACCTTCGGGTTGCCGATCAGCTTCACGAAGGCACGGCCCATCGTGTAGTAGCCGCCGTAGGTCTCCTTGAGCACCTTCGGGTAGTTGTTCAGGGCCAGTTCGCGCTGGGCGGGGGTGGCGCGGGCGTGGGCCTGGACGATGACGTCGGCGGCGATCTGGCCCGACTCCATGGCGTACGCGATGCCTTCGCCGTTGAACGGGTTGACCATGCCCCCCGCGTCGCCGACGAGCAGGAGGCCCTTGGTGTAGTGCGGCTGGCGGTTGAAGGCCATCGGGAGGGCCGCGCCCCGGATGGGCATCGTCATGTTCTCCGGGGTGTAGCCCCACTCCTCGGGCATCGAGGCGCACCAGGCCTTGAGCACCTCGCGCCAGTCCAGCTCCTTGAAGGCGGAGGAGGAGTTGAGGATGCCGAGGCCCACGTTGGAGGTGCCGTCGCCCATGCCGAAGATCCAGCCGTACCCGGGCAGCAGCCGGTCCTCGGCGCCGCGCCGGTCCCACAGCTCCAGCCAGGACTCCAGGTAGTCGTCGTCGTGGCGGGGCGAGGTGAAGTACGTACGGACGGCGACGCCCATCGGGCGGTCCTCGCGGCGGTGCAGGCCCATCGCGAGGGAGAGCCGGGTGGAGTTGCCGTCGGCGGCGACGACGAGCGGGGCGTGGAAGGTGATGGGGGTCTTCTCCTCACCGATCTTCGCCTCGACGCCGGTGATGCGGCCGGTGCGCTCGTCCCGGATCGGGGCGCCGACGTTGCACCGCTCGTACAGCCGGGCGCCGGCCTTCTGCGCCTGCCGGGCCAGCTGCTCGTCGAAGTCGTCGCGCTTGCGGACCAGCCCGTAGTCCGGGTAGGCGGCGAGATCCGGCCAGTCCAGCTGGAGCCGGACGCCGCCGCCGATGATGCGCAGGCCCTTGTTGCGCAGCCAGCCGGCCTCCTCGGAGATGTCGATCCCCATGGAGACCAGCTGTTTCGTGGCGCGCGGCGTGAGGCCGTCGCCGCAGACCTTCTCCCGGGGGAACGCCGTCTTTTCCAGGAGCAGGACGTCGAGTCCGGCCTTGGCGAGGTAGTACGCGGTCGTGGAGCCGGCTGGGCCCGCTCCGACGACGATCACGTCCGCGCTGTGCTCGGAGAGGGGCTCGGTCACGGTCGGATCTCCCGAAGACTCGAATTCGCGTGCCGCGCGGCACATGTCCCGTGCAGTCTATGGGGGCCTGCAGAACAACCCTCCGAAGGGCTCCCTCATGTCGATAGCACCTGTTCCGCCCACCGCCCCGGCCCCCGCGGTACGTCTGCGCGTCCCGACCGACGAGGACGCCCTGATCTGGCACCGGGTCTTCGACGACCCCGAGGTGATGGAGTTCCACGGCGGGCGGAGCGCGGAGTTCTCCGTCTACGAGGAGCTGACCGCGCGCCAGCGGCGGCACGACGCGGAGCTCGGGTTCTGTCTGTGGACCCTCACCGACGAGGACGACGCCGTGCTCGGTTTCACCGGGGCGCAGCCGTGGCCGCACACGCACTACGGCCCGGTCGGCGCGATCGAGATCGGCTGGCGGCTGGCCCGCCGGGCCTGGGGCCGGGGGTACGCCACCGCCGCCGCCCGCACCACGCTGGAACGGCTGAGATCGGCGGGGGTGCCGGGCGTCGTCGCGATGATCGACTCCCGTAACGCCCGGTCCATCGCGGTGGCGGAGCGGCTCGGGATGCACCACGCGGAGACCTTCACCACCCCGCGCCCCGGGCAGGAGGGGTACTGCTACCGGCTGGAGCTCTAGCCTTCGAGGGGACTCAGGCGCGGGTGGCCCGGTGCAGGGCCACCACGCCGCCGGTCAGGTTGCGCCACGCCACCTTCGACCAGCCCGCCTTCTGAAGGAGTGCGGCGAGGCCGGGCTGGTCGGGCCAGGCGCGGATGGACTCGGCGAGATAGACGTACGCGTCCGGGTTGGAGGAGACGGCCCGCGCGGCCGGCGGCAGCGCCCGCATCAGGTACTCGGTGTAGACCGTGCGGAACGGGGTCCAGGTCGGCTGCGAGAACTCGCAGATCACGACCCGGCCGCCCGGCTTCGTCACCCGGTGCAGCTCGCGCAGCGCGGTCTCGGTGTCCTGGATGTTGCGCAGGCCGAAGGAGATCGTGACGGTGTCGAACACCTCGTCCTTGAACGGCAGCTTCATGCCGTCGCCCGCCGTGAACGGCATCCACGGGTGGCGCTGCTTGCCGACCTTCAGCATGCCGAGCGAGAAGTCGCACGGCACCACGTAGGCACCGGCCCGAGCGAAGGGCTGCGAGGAGGTCGCGGTGCCCGCCGCCAGGTCGAGGATCTTCTGCGCGGGGCGGGCGTCGACCGCCGCCGCGACCGCCTTGCGCCACAGCCGGGCCTGGCCCAGCGAGATCACGTCGTTGGTGAGGTCGTAGTTGGCCGCCACACCGTCGAACATGGAGGCGACTTCGTGCGGCTGCTTGTCCAGGGAGGCTCGGGTCACCCGTCCATTCAAGCAGCCCGCCCGTACGCGTCAGTGGGGGCGGTCCCCGCCGATCGCGACGCGTTCGGCGACCCGGCGGTGCGGGGCGTAGTCGTTGACCGCGTAGTGCTGGGTGGCCCGGTTGTCCCAGAACGCGACGTCGCCCGCCCGCCAGCTGTAGCGCACCTGGAACTCGGGCGCGTGTGCCTGCTGGAACAGCAGCCGCAGCAGCCGGTCGCTCTCCTCCCGCGCGAACCCGACGATCCGGGTGGTGAACGAGGCGTTGACGAAGATCGTGCGGCGGCCGGTGACCGGGTGGCGCCGTACCACCGGGTGCTCGACGGGCGGGAACCGCTCCTGGTGCGGGGCCAGCCGCTCCGGCGGGGAGAACCGGGAGAACCCGGGGATGAAGTCGTGCACCGCCCGCGCCCCCTCGACGCGCTCCTTCACCTCCTCGGAGAGGTTGTCGTACGCGGCCGCCATGTCCGCCCACAGCGTGTCCCCGCCCACCGGAGGCACCTCGCGCAGCTGGAGGACCGCGCCGAGCGCCGGGCGCTCGCGGAAGGTGACGTCCGCGTGCCAGACGTTCTCGAAGGTGGGGACGGCCGAGCGGTCCAGCCGGGCCACCTGCGGGTCGTCGCCCGTGGCGAGCAGCGGGTTGGTCTCCAGCTCGCCCCAGTGCCCGGCGAACGCGCGCTGCTGGAGCGAGGTGAGGTGCTGCTCCCGGAAGAACAGCACCTTCCATTCCAGCAGTGCCCGGTCCAGCTCGGCGCGCAGCTCCGGGGCGAGCGGGCGGGAGAGGTCCACGCCGTGGATCTCGGCGCCGATCACCCGGCCGCGCGGGACCAGCTCGAAGAGCTCGTAGGGCCGGTCCGTCCACCCTTCCGGGACGCGGTGCAGCACCCGCGGGCCCTCGTACAGCCCGTCGGCGGGGATGCGGTGCTCGCGCAGGGGGGTGGTCGTGGTGGCGGTGGTGGTGAGGGCCATGGTTCTCCTCCTCGGGATTCGGTACGTCGGTACGTCGGTACGCCGGTACGCCGGTACGCCGGTACGCCGGTACGCCGGTACGTCAGCGGGCCGCGTCGCGTACCGCCGTACCGATCTCGGCGCGCAGGGCGGCGTACTCCGGCAGCCCGCGCAGTTCGTCGGGGCCGGTGCCGGTGTGCGGCAGGCCGATCGGGATGTCCAGGGCTATCTGCCCCGGCCGGGCGCTGAGCACCACCGTCCGGGTGCCGAGGAAGACCGCCTCGTCCACGCTGTGGGTGACGAAGACCGACGTGGTCCCGGTCTCGGCGCTCACCGTGCGCAGGTCCTCCTGGAGCCGCTCGCGGGTCAGCGCGTCGAGCGCGGCGAACGGTTCGTCGAGCAGCAGCAGCCGCTTGCCGCCCGCCAGGGCGCGGGCGATGGCCACCCGCTGCTGCTGGCCGCCCGAGATCTGCCAGACGCGGCGGCCCGCGGTGTCCGCGAGGCCGACGCGCTCCAGCAACTCGACGGTGCGCCCGGCGCGTTCGGCCCTGGGCACGCCCGCGTACCGCAGCGCCAGGCCGACGTTGTCGCCGACCGTACGCCACGGGAAGAGGCGGGGCTGCTGGAAGACGATGCCCGCCTGGTCGCCCGGTTCGGGGCGCTCGCCGAACACCTCCACCTCGCCCGAGGAGGCCCGCTCGAAGCCCGCGACGAGGCGGAGCAGGGTGCTCTTGCCGCAGCCTGAGGGGCCGACGAGGACCAGGAACTCACCGGCCGGGATCTCCAGCGAGATCGGCCCGAGCGCGGTCACGCTCTCCGCGCCCCGGCCGCCGTAGGCGTGCTCGACCTCGCGTACGGAGACGACGGGGGCGGCTCCGCGCCGCTCGGGGACCGGGGCCTTCGCGGTCTCCGCTTCAGGGAGAGACGGCATCGGTGAGCCCTTCCACGTAGATGGACTTCCGCAGCTTGTCGAGGCCGGGCGCGGAGTCGATCTGCTTCTGGTCGACCAGGAACTGCGCCGCGCTGTGCAGGTTGTCCGCGAGGCCGCCGACCTTGCCGGGGGTTCCGAGCCACTTGGCGTCGGCCTGGTCGGCCGGCTTGAGGAAGATGCCCTGCTCGATCTGGGCCGCCGCCTCGGCCGGGCTGATCCCGAGCTGCTTGCCGACGGCCGCCGAGGCCGCGTCCGGGTCCTCATGGATCAGGTCGAGCGCCTGGGCCTGCGCCTTGCGCCAGGCGGGCAGCACGTCGGGGTGGGCCTTGAGGAAGCTGGTCGAGGCGACCCCGAGGTCCAGGGTGGGCTTGCCCGCGGCGGCCAGTTCGCGGCTGGAGACGAGGACCTTTCCGGTCTTCTTGAGCTCCTCCAGGGTGGGCAGCCAGACGTACGTGGCGTCGATGTCGCCGCGCGTCCAGGCGGCCAGGATGTCCTGCGGCTCCAGGTCCAGGAGCTGGACCTTCGAGGCGTCCACCCCGGCCTGGTCGAGGGCCGCGAGCAGGCTGTAGTGCGAGGTGGAGCTGAACGGGGTCGCGACCTTCCTGCCCTCCAGGTCCTTGACGGAGGAGACCTTGGAGCCGTTACGGGCGACGAGCGCCTCGTTCTCGCCGGCCACGTCGAGCACCCAGGTGACCTGGTACGGGATGTTCAGCGGCTCGGAGAGCCCCCGGGCGACCGGGCTGGAGCCGATGGCCGCGAGGTCCACCGAACCGGCCACGAAGGCGGTGTTGATGCTGGCGCCCGAGTCGAACTTGGTCCACTTGATCTGGTGGTCGGGGAGCGCCTTCTCCAGCCAGCCCTTCTCCTTGACGATCAGGTCGCCGCTGGGGAAGGCCTGGTAGGCGATGCGTATCGTCGTGCCGCCGCCCTTGCCCCCGTCGCCGGAACCGCCCTGACCGCAGGCCGTCACCGCCAGCAGGGCTCCGAGTGCGGCGGCGATCGAGGAGAGGCGGAGCCAACCGCGTGTTCCGGCCATGTGCGTGTCCTTCGTACAGAGGTGGATGACAGACAGAGAGGGGTGATGGGGGGGGTGGTTGAGGGTGGTGGTCTACGCGTGGCGTCGCCACGGGGCGAGCCGGTCCGACAGCACCCGCAGCCCGGCGTCGATGAGCAGGCCGGAGACGCCGATCGCGAAGAGGCCGAGGACGACGGTGTCCGACTGGTTGTAGCGCTGGGCGTCCCGGATCAGGCCGCCGATGCCCGGCAGCCCGTTGACCGTCTCGGCGGCGACCACCGAGGAGTACGCGATGCCGAAGGCGAGGCGGACGCCGACCAGGATCTCGGGCAGCGCGGACGGCAGCACGACCGACGTCACGACCTGCCCCCGCCTGGCCCCGATCGCCCGTGCCGCCTCGACCAGGGCGGTCGGCGCGGACGCCACGGCGGAGGCGGTGGCCACGGCGACCGGCGGCATCGCGGCGATGGCGAGCAGCCAGAGCTTGGGCGCCTCGTCGATGCCGAACCAGATGATCAGCAGGCTGAAGTAGGCGAGCGGCGGCAGGGTGCGCAGGAACGCCACGGCGGGCTCCAGCACCACCCGTACCCACGGCAGCGTCCCCATCAGGACGCCGACGACCAGCCCCCCGACGACGCCCGCGCCGGCCCCGACGAAGATGCGGCGCAGGCTGATGCCGAGGTGTTCGATCAGGGTGTGGCCCTGGTAGCCGCGCACCCCGTCGTGCGTACCGGAGGTCTCCAGCAGCGCGCGCCACACGGCGGCGGGCGAGGGGACCAGCACCGGCGACCAGAGCTGGAGCACGATCACCAGCTGCCAGAGCGCGAGGAGGGCGGCGAGGGCGACGAGGCGGAGCCCGACGCGGCGCCAGCGCGCACCGCGCTCCGGCCGGCGTCCTGCGGGGGCGGGCGCGGGGGCGGGGGCGTCGGAGGCCCGTTTCCGTACGGAAGTGGGCGTGGTCATGGAGGGCTCCGGGGACAAGGGCAGGGCAGACCACCGGGCTTACGGACAAGCCGGGAGCGGACAACCGCCGGGAGGCGAGGAGAGAGGAAAGGAGGGGAGAGGGTGCAGGAACCAGACGCGAGGCGATGACGCGCGGGGCCGGCCGAGAGGGATCGGGCACCGGGCGTGCGCACCGGCAGCACGAAGACGTCAGGACATCAGTGCATCAGCGCGCCAGCTTGCCAACGCACCAGCACATCAAGGCGTCAGAGCGTCAGGGCATCGCCGAGGATGCCGCGGGCAGGGCTTCAACAACAGGAAGCGCTGGACACGCGGCAGAGATCGATGTGGAGGCACTCCACCAGAAAACGATCGACTGTCACGGCAGTTGTTCTAGCACAGGCGCTCGGCGAGGCACCAGGTTCATACCGCGGAGTGAGACGTTCCGTCCCGTCGGCCTGTTCCAGCACTGGCGCCGGGCGAGCCGGGCCGACCATCTCGACGCCTACGCCAAGACGGTCCTCGTCCGCACCTACGTGGCCGAACACCGCCGCTCCGTACGGGACTTGCTGGCCCACCGCTCCAACGTGCCCCGCCCGCAGACCGATCCGTCGCCGCACGCCGATCTCCGCATCACCCTGCTGAACCTGCTCGGCGAACTCCCGCCCCGGGCACGGGCGATGGTCGTCCTGCGGTACTGGGACGATCTGAGCGTGGAGACCGTCGCCTCGCTGCTGCGGTGCAGCGAGTCCACGGTGAAGAGCCAGTGTTCGCGTTCACTCGTCCGGCTGCGCGCCCGCATGGGCGATGTCCGGCTCTATTCCACCGGAAGCTGAGGGCTGGTCATGACCCCGCAACCACCGCCGGGACAGCCGGGTCTCCCCGCCGGGCCGGCCGACGAAGAGCTGTTCCGGGACGCGCTGCACCGGACCGCCGGCACCCTGCCCCCGCTGCCCGACCTGGTACCCGACGCCGTACGGGAGGGGCAGAGCCGCCGGTCCCGGAACCGGGGGCTCGCGGTGGCGGGCACCTTCGTGGCGGTGACCGCCGTGACGCTGGCATCGCCCTGCTGGGACCCTTGGTGCGACCGACACCCGACACCGAGCCCGCCGCGCCTCCCGGCCCCTCCCTGACCCGGCCCACGCCGGAGCCCTCATCCACCCGGCCTGCGCCGGACCCTTCTCCCGACCCGACGGAGCCCGTAACCGGCATGCCGCCCCACTCACCCTCGTCCCCACCCACGGCCACGCACACCCTCTCGTCCCCGCCCACAGCCACGCACTCGCCCTTGTCCCCGCCCACGGCCACGCCTTCGCCCTCGCTCCCGCTCTGGCCCCAGCCACCGTCACCGCCCTCGGCCGCGCCCCCGTCACCGCCCTCGCCTCCGGCCACTGCCGGGCCCGAGCCGGCCCGGTCCGCCGCCGAGCCGTACGCCGGCACCGTCGCGGTGCCGCACCCCGGGGCGACGTCATGACGGGCCGCCGCGGGCTGGGTACCGTGCCGCACAACGAACCGGCCCGCGACAGCGAAACGTTCCGCCTGCGCGCCCTTCCCGGGGCCCGTACGGGGGCCGGCGGCCCGGGGCGGGCTCCGGGGGGCCGGTCCGCGAGCCGGTCGCTCTCCCGCTCCCGTTCCCGTTCCCGCGAGCGGCGAAGACGTCGGAACCGGCGCCGGACGGTGGGGCTCGCCGTGCTCACCCTGGCCGCCGTGGCGCTGGTGGCCGTCCTCGTCGACCCGCCCTGGCGGAGGGGCGACCCGGCGGTCACGGCCGACGCCGGGACCGGAACGGGCCCGGAGCCCGGCTCCGGGGACGACGACGCCGATGCCCTGGCCACCCCGGCCCCACCGCCCACGACCCCCGCCGCCGCACCCACCTCCCCCGCCCCCTCGCCCCCGGCCGACGAACGGCCCCTCCTCCCCTCCGACGTGCCCGCCTCCGGCCCCGGCACCTTCACCGTGGCCCGCGCGGGCGTCACGACGTCCGGCAAGGGCGACCCCTACCGGGTCGAGGTGGAGGACGGCATCGGCGTCGACCCCGACCGGGCCGCCGAGGACATCGCCGCGATCCTGGCCGACCCGCGCGGCTGGAGCCACGGCGGCGAGCGCTCGTTCCGCCAAGTGACGGACAAATCCGCCGGATTGGTGGTCAAGATAGCCACCCCGGCGACCACGGACCGGCTCTGCGGGGCGTACGGCCTGAAGACCCGGGGCGAGGTCAACTGCCGGGGCGGCGAACAGGTCATGGTCAACCTGAAGCGCTGGCAGCTGGGTTCACCGCAGTTCGACGGGCCTGTCGCCGAGTACCGGGCCCTGATCATCAACCACGAGGTCGGCCACTGGCTGGGGCGCGGCCACGAGACCTGCCCTGGGCCGGGACGCCCCGCCCCCGCGATGATGCAGCAGATAGACGGGCTGAAGGGGTGCGTCGCCAACGCCTGGCCGTACGACACGAAGGGGCGGTACCTGGGCGGGCCATCGGTGCCGTGACCGCCCGGGGCAGAGCCGGGGCGACCTCCGGACGGTGCCTCGGTGCCTCGGTGCCGTGAACGCCCGGGGCGAGCCGGGGTGACCTCCGGACGGGGCGCCTCGGTGCCGTGAGCCCTCGTACGGAGTTCACGGAGCCGGTCTCAGCGGGCGCGGTGCACGAGCCGCCCCGCGAGCACCGTCGCCACGCACCGCCTCGCCCCGCCCGCGCGCAGCGCCGCCTCGTCGGGCACGTCGAAGACGGCGAAGTCCGCGCGGCCGCCCACGGTCAGCGGGCCGTGGGCGGTGGCGGCCAGGTCGCCGCCGGCCGCGAAGGGGTCCAGGTCCGGCGGACCGGCGGGGCCCTGGGCCTGGGTCTGGACCAGCCCGGACCGGGAGACGGCCGTCCGCAGCGCGGGCTCGTCCCCGCCGAACGGCCCCACCACATGCGTGGTCCCGTGCCGCAGCATCCGCTGGAGCCCCCGCCGTACGCTGCCCGCCCGCCGGGCCGTGTCCATCGTCGCCGCCAGCCGCTCGAACTCCTCGCCCCACAGCGGCAGTTCGCCCAGCTCGTCGGCCTCGCGCGGGTCCGGGTGGTAGCAGCGGGTGAGCAGTTCCCGGGCCCGGTCCTGGCGGAGTCCGGGCGTGAGGAGGCCGGGCCAGCGGCGGACCCGGGCCGCCGGGTGCGCGGCGACGACCTCCTCGTACGGCCCGATGGCGGCGATCCGGTCGCCGTCCACGGCGACCGCACCCTCGGCCACGGCCGCCGCGCCGACCGGCAGGACCAGCGGCGCGGCGTGAACGGTCAGCACAGGAGCACTAGTTGGCGTTGAGGAGCTTGAGCTCCGGGTGGGCCGTGCCGCCCTCGATCGCGGTGGAGGAGATGTGCGAGACCACGCGCTCGTCGACCGGGTCGTCGGCCGGGTCGTGGTGCACGACGAGGTGCTCGTACGTGGTGGCGCGCTGCGCCGGGACCCGGTCCGCCTTGCGGATCAGGTCGATGATCTCCAGCCGGTTGGAACGGTGCTTGGCCCCGGCCGAGGAGACGACGTTCTCCTCCAGCATGATCGAGCCGAGGTCGTCGGCGCCGTAGTGCAGCGACAGCTGGCCGACCTCCTTGCCGGTGGTCAGCCAGGAGCCCTGGATGTGGGCCACGTTGTCGAGGAAGAGCCGGGCGATGGAGATCATCCGCAGGTACTCGAAGAGCGTGGCCTGCGTGCGGCCCTTCAGCTTGTTGTTCTCCGGCTGGTAGGTGTACGGGATGAAGGCGCGGAAGCCGCCCGTACGGTCCTGCACGTCCCGGATCATCCGCAGGTGCTCGATCCGCTCGGCGTTGGTCTCGCCGGTGCCCATCAGCATGGTGGAGGTGGACTCGACGCCGAGGCCGTGCGCGATCTCCATGATCTCCAGCCACCGCTCGCCGGACTCCTTGAGCGGGGCGATGGCGTTGCGCGGCCGGGCGGGCAGCAGCTCCGCGCCGGCTCCGGCGAAGGAGTCGAGCCCGGCGGCGTGGATGCGGCTGATGGCCTCCTCGGCGGAGACCTTGGAGATCCGGGCCATGTGCTCGATCTCCGAGGCGCCCAGCGAGTGGATAACCAGCTGCGGGTACGCCTTCTTGATCGCGGAGAAGTGCTCCTCGTAATACTCGACGCCGAAGTCCGGGTGGTGGCCGCCCTGGAACATGATCTGGGTGCCGCCGAGCTCGACGGTCTCCGCGCAGCGGCGCAGGATGTCCTCGATGTCCCGGGTCCAGCCCTTGGCCGTGTCCTTGGGGGGCGCGTAGAAGGCGCAGAACTTGCAGGCCGTCACACACACGTTGGTGTAGTTGATGTTGCGCTCGATGATGTACGTCGCGATGTGCTCCGTACCGGCGTAACGGCGTCGGCGTACGGCGTCGGCGGCCGCCCCCAGCGCGTGCAGCGGCGCCGAGCGGTAGAGGTCGAGCGCCTCCTCCGGGGTGATCCGACCGCCCTCGGCGGCTCGGTCGAGGACGGGCTGAAGGTCGGCCTTCTCGGTCACCGGGCTGTCACCTTTCGGCGGTTTTTTGAGGATCCTCGGACCGATCCAGCGTACGCCAGCCCCGTGTGCCGTCAGCCGCCGGACTGGGTGAGGTTCCCGTACGGGAGCCCCGCGGCGCGCTCCTCGGACCGGTAGTCGAGCGTTCCGTCGTCGGTGAGGCGGAAGACCAGGTCGGCCTCGGTGGTGGTGCACAGGCCCGGGGTGCTGGGGCGGTCCGGGTCGGTGCGCTCGCGGATCTTCAGCTCCCGCTCGGTGCCGGAGGTGAGGGTGCCGACGCTGTTGCAGGTGACGGTGATACCGAGCTGGGAGATGGTGTTGGACATCCGGACGACCTGGGTGCCCTTGCCTCCCTCGGTGAAGACCGCGGTGAGGGTGCCGTGCGGCCCTCCGTTCGTCTTCTCCGTGAGCGGCCCCTCCCAGGTGCCGACGAACGCCTTCGGCACCTCGCCCACCGGGGCGTCGCCCGCGTCGGAGTCCCCGCCCGAGGGGTCGCCGGACCCGGCGGGGGTGGGTTCCCCGGACTCGGTGGCGGTGGCGGTGGCGGTCGGGGACGGCGGGTTGGCCGCGGTGTCGTTCCCCTGGCGCTGGTCCGCGTCACCGCCGGGGAAGAAGCCGTCGAGCAGGCCCGAGCCGAGGGCGATGACCGCGAACGAGCCCGCCACCGCCAGCGCGACGGTGCAGCTCACCCGGCGGCTCCGGCGCGCCCCGGGGCCCGCGCCTGTGCCGGTGCCCGTCTGCGAGTCGGCTCTGATGATGACCGAGAACCGGGGGTCGTGGGCCCGCTGCCCGGGGAACCCGCCGCTGTGGCCGCCGGGGGGTGCGCCGGGCGGCGGCGGGGTGCCGGGAGGGCCGGCCGGTACGTGGACGAGGGGCGGGCCGAAGACCCCGAGGAGTCCGGAGTCGGCACCCGTGGAGGCGCCGGGGCCGGTACGGGGATCGGTGCCGGTACGGGCGCCGGAGCCGGGCCCCGTACGAGAATCGGAGCCCGTACGGGAGTCGGAGCCGGCACGGGGGTCGGAGCCCGTACGGGAATCGCGGCCCCCGCCGTCCTGCGGGTCCACGTCGGCCCCGGCCTCCGCGCCGAACCCCGCCCCCAGCGACGCGCTGCTGAACGGCACCGGGCCCGAGCCCGTCGGGGCCTCCTGCGGTTCCAGGTCCAGCAGCGCCACCGCCGACCGGCTGACCTCGCCCACCAGCCGGCTCGGCAGCCACCCCGCCGCCACCATCGCCGCCGCCCCGCCCGGAGCGAGCGTGCGGGCGAGGTCGGCCGGGGCGGGCCGCTCGTCCGGGTCCTTGGCCAGGCACGCGGCGACCACCTCGCGCAGGTCGCCCTCCAGGTCGCCCAGTTCGGGCTCCTCGTGCACCACCTTGTAGAGGAGTACGGCGGAGGAGTCGCCGGAGAAGGGGGCGGCGCCGGTCGCCGCGTACGCGATCACCGCGCCCAGCGAGAAGACGTCCGCCGCACCCGAGACGTCCCGGCCGCGGATCTGCTCGGGCGCCATGTAGCCGGGCGAGCCGACGGAGACGCCGGTGGAGGTCAGCGAGACGGTCGCGCCGAGGGCCCGCGCGATGCCGAAGTCGATGAGGCGGGGGCCGTCCAGGGCGAGCAGCACGTTGGAGGGCTTCACATCGCGGTGGACGATGCCCTGGTCGTGGACGACGTGGAGGGCCTCGGCGAGCCCGGCGCCCAGGGTGCGCACCGCGTGCTCGGGCAGCGGGCCGTGCTCGGTGATCGCCTGGGAGAGCGGCGGCCCGGCGACGTAACCGGTGGCGACCCACGGCACCGGGGCGTCCGGGTCGGCGTCCAGGACCGGGGCGGTCCACTGCGCGCCGATGCGCCGCGCGGACTCCACCTCCCGCCGGAACCGGGCGCGGAACTGCTCGTCCAGGGCGAAGTGCGGGTGGACCACCTTGACCGCGACCGTACGGCCGCCGGCGCTGCGCCCCAGATAGACCCGGCCCATGCCGCCCGCACCCAGCCTGCCGAGCAGCCGGTAGGCACCGATGGTGTGCGGTTCGCCCGCTTCCAGCGGCTGCATATGGACTCCCCCTGTGAACCCTGCTGGGCGGTGAACTCCGCCGACGGTCCGGACTCGGACCGAAGCCTAGGGGGCGCCACCGGCGCGGTCACCGGCAAACGGCCGGACCATTCCCCCTTCTTTGGGCAGGAGTGGATGTTTCCGCCCCGGGGAAAGGCGCGAATGCGTTGTTCGACGCGCTCTCCAATTCCCTGCCCGGGAACCGGAACAGACCCGGAACAGACCCGGAACGGTGAGGGGAACGGATGGGGAACGGGACGGGAACCGGAAAGGGAATTCGCTCCATTCCCCGGCTCAACGACCCACAAGAGCCGAACGGCCCGACAGCCCGGACAGCTCGACAGCCCGACAGCCCGACAGCTCAGCGATCTCGACGGCTCAGCCGCCGAGCAGCTCCACGTGCACGTCCGCCGGGTACCCGGTGTCCGCCCCGGTCCGGCGGGCGAACTCGTGGACGCCGGCCAGCTGGTCCGGGCCGAAGCGGAAGTCCAGGGTCGTGAAGTACCGCTCCAGCACCTCGGCGTCGAAGGCCTCCCAGCGGGCCGCCTGCTCCGCGACCTTGGTGACCTCCTCCAGGGAGAGGTCCCGGGAGGCGAGGAACGCCTCGTGCACCTTGGCCGCCGTCTCGGGGTGGGCGGCCAGGAAGTCCTTGCGGGCCGCCCAGACGGCGAAGACGAACGGCAGCCCCGTCCACTCCTTCCACATCTGGCCCAGGTCGTGGACCTGGAGCCCGAGGCGGGGGGCGTCGTGCAGGTTGGCGCGCAGGGCGGCGTCCCCGATCAGTACGGCCGCGTCCGCCTCCTGCATCATCAGCCCGAGGTCGGGCGGGCAGGTGTAGTAGTCGGGCCGGACCCCGTAACGCTCGGCGAGCAGCAGCTGGGCCAGGCGTACGGAGGTGCGCGAGGTGGAGCCGAGCGCCACCCGGGCCCGGTCGAGCTGGGCCAGCGGGACCTGGGAGACGATCACGCAGGACATCACGGGCCCGTCGCAGCCGACCGCGATGTCCGGGAAGGCCACCAGGTCGTCGGCGTTGCGCAGGTACTCCACGAGGGTGACCGGGCCGATGTCCAGGTCACCCCTGATCAGCTGCTCGCTGAGCCTCTCCGGGGTGTCCTTCGAGAGCTCCAGGTCGAGCAGGGTCCCCGTCCGCGCCAGGCCCCAGTAGAGCGGCAGGCAGTTCAGGAACTGGATGTGGCCGACGCGGGGCCGGCTGCGACGGTCGTCGCCTTCACTGTCAGTGACGGTTGAATTGTCCACATCGCGAGGCTAGACCCGCCTCCGGCCGCGAGCACCACCGGGGCGCCTCGGGGGGCAATCAAACGTTCGGGTGAAGTGATCTTTCCCTCTACCGCCCTCCAGAGGCTGCGTGCTAGGCTCGCCCGCAAGTTGCAGTTTGGTTTCCCTTGCAGTACAGAGCCTGCGGAGCATGTAACCCGCAGGCTTTTGTAGTTTTCAGACTTGTTTGCAGGTTCTGGAGCAGGGCAACCCTTTGGCCCAAGGAGGGCTTATGGCTACCGGAACCGTCAAGTGGTTCAACGCTGAAAAGGGCTTCGGCTTCATCGCCCAGGACGGCGGCGGCCCGGATGTCTTCGTTCACTACTCCGCGATCAACGCCTCCGGGTTCCGCTCTCTTGAGGAGAACCAGCAGGTGACCTTCGACGTCACTCAGGGACCCAAGGGTCCGCAGGCTGAGAACGTCACCCCGGCCTAGTTGCCCGGGTCGGTCGATCGCGGCCGTACACAGCAGTACCCAAGGAGCCCCGCTCCCCCGTCTCGGCGGAGGGCGGGGCTCCTGCCTGTGTACGAGACCCCGCCTGTTCCGGGGCGTGGAGCGGCGGCCCTTGACCTTCACCCCGTGTGAAGCCGTGCAGTGGGAGCCATCATGTTCACCATCGGAGACTTCGCCAGGTACGGGCGGGTGTCGCCCCGGATGCTGCGTCACTACGACGCCATCGGGCTGCTGCGCCCGGACCGTACCGACCCCGCCACCGGCTACCGCTACTACGGCGCCGCCCAGCTCGCCCGGCTCAACCGGATCATCGCGCTCAAGGACCTCGGCTTCACGCTCCAGCAGGTGCGGGCCGTCCTGGACGAGCAGGTGGGTCCTCAGGAGCTGCGCGGGATGCTGCGGCTGCGCCGGGCGGAGCTGATGGAGGCGGCGGCAGCGGCTACCGCGCGGCTGGCACAGGTCGAGGCGAGGCTCCGGTCGACGGTGTCGGCCCCGGTGGGGCCGGTCGGTGACACCGGGGTGAACGTGGTGGAGCTGCCCGCGTTCGAGGCGGCGACGATCGTGCACCGGGGCGCGATGGACGACGTGCTCCGGACCGAACAGACCCTGGCCCGCTGGCTGGACCGGAACGGCTACCGCTCCACCGGGTACAACCGCGAGGTCAGCCTGGAGTGCCCGCCGGACCGGAGTGCCTGGGTGACGGAGCTCCAGGGGCCGGTGACCCGGATCTGACCCGGCGTACGGGGAGGGGGTCGCCCCCTCCCCGTACGGCAGCCCCCCGCACCCCCCTGCCCCCGCAGCGGGCACCAGGCACCAGGCACCGGCGGAGGTCTCCACGCCCCTTACCGCAAGGTCACCCTGACGCCCCATCACCTGACGTACGCCCATCGGCACCCCGCACGGCGCGAGGCACGGCACAGGGCACGGTCCCCCAATCGTTGTCGAGGGCTTGTGCAGAGCCTCACCCACTGCTGACGAGCCCACCCGCGACAAGGCAGACTGTTGAGCGCGATACCAGCGGTACCGGGCGATCCGGATGCGTACCGCATTTCGACGCACGCGCGGACGACGGGCGGACGACGGGCGGGCGGCGGACAGCGTCAGACGTCCGGGCACGGGCACCACCGGCAGGACCCGCTAAAGGGCAGGGCCGGCAGGCGAGCAGGACAGGGGGCATCAATGGACCGTGACCACGGGCCACGCGTGCGCGTACCGGAGCAGCGTGCTCCGGCGGAACCGGGGGCCGCCGACTCCCTCAGGTTCACCGTCCTGGGCCCCGTACGCGCGTGGCGCGGCGCAGAGGCGCTCCCGCCGGGCTCACCCCAGCAGCGCGCGCTGCTCGCCGCCCTGCTCCTGCGCGAGGGCCGGACGGCCACGGCGGGCGAGCTGATCGACGCGTTCTGGGGCGAGGACCCGCCCTCGCAGGCGCTGGCCACGATCCGTACGTACGCCTCCCGGCTGCGCAAGATCCTGGGGCAGGACACCCTGGTGAGCGAGTCCGGCGGGTACGCGATCCGGATCGGACGCGGCGCCCTCGACCTCACCCTGGCGCAGGACCTGGCCGCCGAGGCGGAGAAGGCCCGCGCCGGCGGGAACCGCAACCAGGCCCGCACCCTGATCAACAAGGCGCTGGGCCTGTGGGACGGCGAGGCGCTGGCCTCCGTCCCCGGGCCGTACGCGGAGAACCAGCGCACCCGGCTGGAGGAGTGGCACCTCCAGCTCACCGAGGCCCGGCTCGACCTGGACCTGGAGGTCGGCAGCCATGCGGAGGCCGTCTCCGAGCTGACCGCGCTCACCGCCGCCCACCCGCTGCGCGAACGCCTGCGCGAGCTGCTGATGGTGGCGCTCTACCGCAGCGGCCGGCAGGCGGAGGCGCTGGCCGTGTACGCGGACACGCGGCGGCTCCTCGCCAAGGAGCTGGGGGTCGACCCGCGCCCCGAACTGGCCCAGCTCCAGCAGCGCATCCTGCGGGCCGACGAGGAGCTGGCCCGCCCGGCGGACGAACCGGCCGCGGTGCCCGCGCCGTTGAAGCCCGCGCAACTCCCGGCGACCGTCCCCGACTTCACCGGGCGGGATTCCTTCGTACGGGATCTGGGCGCCCAACTGGCCTCCGCCGAGGGCACGGTGATGGCGGTCTCCGCACTGGCCGGGATCGGCGGGGTCGGCAAGACGACGCTGGCCGTCCACGTGGCGCACCAGGCCCGGCCGCACTTCCCGGGCGGGCAGCTCTACGTCGACCTCCAGGGCGCGGGAGCGCGGGCGGCGGAGCCGGAGACGGTCCTCGGCTCGTTCCTGCGGGCGCTCGGCATGGCGGACTCGGCGATCCCCGACACCCTGGACGAGCGGGCGGCGCTCTTCCGCTCGACGCTGGACGGCCGCCGCGTCCTGGTCCTGCTGGACAACGCCCACGACGCGGCCCAGATCCGCCCGCTGCTGCCCGGTACGCCCGGCTGCGCGGCCCTGGTGACGAGCCGGGTGCGGATGGTCGACCTGGCCGGGGCGCATCTGGTGGACCTGGACGTGATGTCGCCGGACGAAGCGCTCCAGCTCTTCACCCGGATCGTGGGGGCGGAGCGGGTCGGCGCGGAGCGCGAGGCGGCGCTCGACGTGGTGGCCGCCTGCGGTTTCCTCCCCCTCGCCATCCGCATCGCCGCCTCCCGGCTGGCGGCCCGCCGCACCTGGACGGTCTCCGTCCTCGCCGCCAAGCTGGCCGACGAGCGGCGCCGGCTGGACGAGCTCCAGGCGGGCGACCTCGCGGTCAAGGCGACCTTCGAACTCGGCTACGGCCAGTTGGAGCCGGCCCAGGCCCGCGCCTTCCGCCTGCTGGGCCTCGCGGACGGACCCGACATCTCCCTGGCGGCCGCGGCGGCCCTGCTGAACCTGGAGCCACACACGGCGGAGGACCTCCTGGAGGCCCTGGTCGACACGTCCCTCCTGGAGTCGGCCGCCCCGGGCCGCTACCGCTACCACGACCTGGTCCGCCTCTACGCGCGTGCCTGCGCCGAACGCGACGAACAGCCGCCGGTGGAGCGGGAGATGGCGCTGTCGCGGCTGCTGGACTTCTACCTGGCGACGGCGGCGGGGGTGTACGCGCTGGAGCGGCCGGGCGACCGCCTGGTGGACCACCTGGCGCCGACGGACCACCCGGGCCTCACGTTCGGCGACCGGCACGCGGCGCTGGACTGGCTGTACACGGAGGCGGGCCCGCTGCTCGCCTGCGTACGCCAGGTGGCCCGTCCGGCCACCCTGGGCCGCGCGGTGGACCTGCTGTACGCCGCCCTGGACCTGGGCGAGTCGGGGGCCAACGCCAAGCAGTACGAGGCGGCGGCCGTGACGGTGCGCAAGGCGGCCAGGGAGTGCGGCGACCCCCGGACGGAGAGCCGCGCCGTCATGTCGCTGGCCAACGCCCACCAGTTGGCCGGCCGGTTCGATCACGCGGAGCGGGAGGCCGAGGAGGCGATGCGGCTGGCCGAGGCCGCCCACGATCTGCTGGTGATCAGCTGGGCGGCCAACGCCCGCGGCATCATCGCGCTCTACCACAATCGCCACCAGGACGGAGAGGCGTTCCTGAACCAGGCGATCGACGCGTTCCGCACCGACGGGAACCGCCCGGGGGAGGCGAGCGCCCTCTGCAACCTCTCCCGCGTCCACCTCGCCACGGGGCGCACCGGGAGCGCCATCACCCTCGCCCGGTCCGGCATCGACATCTACGACTTCCTCGGCCACGCCCTGCGCGGCGCGAACGGCCGCTACGCCCTGGGCATGGCTCTGACCCAGAGCGGCGAGTTCACGGGCGCCACCGAGAAGCTGACCGAGGCGCTGGAGATCTTCCGGGACAGCCGTCAGCGGCTGTGGGAGGGGATGACCCTGTTCCGGCTGGCCGAGGTCGAGATCGCCTCCGGCCGTCCCGCGCAGGCCGCCCAGTACGCGGAGATCGCCCTGACCGTCCTGCGGGGCATCGGGGGCGACTGGCGGCGGGGGAACGTGCTGACCGTGCTGGGACGCGCCCTGGCGGGCATAGGGCAGACCGGCCGCGCCCAGGTCTGCTGGAACGAGGCGCTGGCCATCTACGACGCTCTCGGCTCCACGGAAGCGGCCCAGGTCCGCGGGCTGTTGACGAGCACGGCGCCCTGAGAAACGCGCGCGTTCATCGTTCGTTTATCGCCCCCCGGCATGCTCAGCGCTGTCGATCCGTCGCGTCGGGGGGCAGACGGGGGCGACACAGGCCGGACCACTATGGTGAGCGGCCCTGAGAGGCTCGTCCGGCAGTCCACGGGGGAACAGCCGGACGAGCCTCGTCAACCCACTGCGCACGCACGAAGAGAAGGAGTTGACCGCCATGGCCGACACCACGAAGAAGGACCAGCTCTCCAAGCTCGGTGACCAGCACGCCACGGGCGAGCCGACGGGAGCGGTCACCAACGGGGACCAGCACGCGACCAGCGAGCCGGCCGGGGCGACCCTGAACGGGGACCAGCACGCCACGAGCGAGCCTCTCAAGCCGAAGAATCGAAAACCTGCTGCGGCGATCCTTGCTCTTCCACCAGGCCCTGGTGCAGGAAGATGACTTCACTGGACACCTGCCGGGCGAAGCTCATTTCATG
>NZ_JBEYKR010000112.1:0-23903 GCF_040703535.1 Streptomyces sp. NPDC007346 | reverse complement strand
ACACGCTTTTCTCGCGTGTCCGGCCGCGGCGCTGTGCTGTCCGGCCCCAGGTCAGGATCTGCGCTTGTTTCCCCGGATGGACTGCCAGACCGTGTCACCGACACCGACGACGACCACGGCACCGATCAGCTGCAGCAGATGGCGGATCCAGTCGATGCCCTTGGTGTCCTCGACACCGATCCAGCCGGCCACGGCATTACCGAGGATGCTGCCGAGAATGCCGAAGACGGCCGTCAGCCAGAGTGGGATGTCCTGTTTGCCCGGCAGGATCGCCCGTGCGATCACACCGAGCACCAGACCCACGATGATTGCCCACAACCAGCTCATTTCGCCTCCTCGTGCGGCGCGGAGTGCGCGTTCGCCCAGTCTTGGGCGGCCGGGAGCGGGCCGCACTCCGGGCGGGGCCGTACGGGTGGGGCCGTACGGAGGGCCGTACGGGCAGGGTCGTACAGGGGGATCGTCCGGGGCATGGCTGTACGGGCGGGGTCGTACGGGCAGGACGTCCGAGGGCTTCTGCCGGACCCCACCGGAGCGCGCCCCGGTCTCCGGTACGCCGCATGCCGGGCGTACCGTGGATGCGGCCCGGTCCGGGAGCGTCCGGCACACAGATCTGGTGGTGGAACACATGCTGCGGAAGAACGACGAGGTGGAGGTCTTCCGGATCACGAAGGCCCGTCAGGGGCTGGCCGACGACGTGCGGGGCAGGCAGCGGCGCTATGTGATCTCGATGTCCGTGCGTACGGCGGCGGTGGTGCTGGCCGCGGTGCTGTGGAACGTCGAGCGGCATGTCGCGATCGTCGCCCTCGTACTGGGGGTTCTGCTGCCGTACGTGGCGGTGGTCATCGCCAACGCGGGCCGGGAGAACGCCCCTTCGCTGCCCTCGGCCTATCTCACCGCACCGCTGCGGCCCGCCGTGGAGGCGGCTGGGACCACCGATTCCGCCGGGTCCACGGGTCCTGAAGGGCGGGCCGGACGGGTGCCGCCGCCACAGGAGCGCAGCTGAGCCCGCGTGTCCCGCGAAGCTCAGGAAAAGCTCAGATCAATCATGACGTTCCGGTGCACCGCACCCCGGTGCCCGTGACATACTTCAGAGGCGCTCCGCATCCCCCGTCGGAGCGATGGACCGACGCCGGGCAGCTCCCCCCGTGGCTGCCCGGCGTCGCCGTTTCTCCGGCCGGGGATGCGTCGTTCGGTGTGCGGGGCACCTGGCCTAGGCTGGGGTCTGTGATCTTCCCCGAGACATCCGCCGAGAGCGCCGCCGGTACCCCGATCTGTTCCGCCAAGGGCTGCCGGGCCGACGCGGTCTGGGTGCTCGCCTGGAACAACCCCAAGCTGCACACGCCCGAGCGGCGCAAGACCTGGCTGGCCTGCGACGAGCACCGGGAGCACCTCTCGCAGTTCCTGAGCGTACGGGGCTTCCTCAAGGACGTCGTGGCGTTCGCCGACTGGGAGTCCGGGGCCGACACGGCCTGAACGGATGGGGAGCCCGAGGCCGAACGGACGAGGGGTCCAGGGCCGAGGCTGTCCGTCCGGGGCCGGCACTCGGGGCTCTCCCGGTCGGGAACGGGCCGCACGTCAGCCGCCGATCGCCGACATCGGGCGGTCGGGCTGCAGGAAGGACGGGTCGTCCAGTCCGGAGCCCGCCTTCTTGCCCCACATGGCGACCTTCCAGAGCTCGGCGATCTCCTCGTCCGGCGCCTCCGAGCGCAGGGCGGAGCGCAGGTCCGTCTCCTCGCGGGCGAAGAGGCAGGTGCGGATCTGGCCGTCGGCGGTGAGCCGGGTGCGGTCGCAGGCGCGGCAGAACGGGCGGGTGACCGAGGCGATCACGCCGACGCGGTGGGGGCCGCCGTCGACGCTCCAGCGCTCGGCGGGGGCGGAGCCGCGGGCCTCGTCGTCCTCGGGGGCGAGGGTGAAGCGGGTGCGCAGCGAGGTGAGGATGTCACCTGCGGTGATCATGCCGTCGCGCTTCCAGCCGTGCTGGGCGTCCAGGGGCATCTGCTCGATGAAGCGGAGCTCGTAGTCGTTGGCCACGGCCCAGGCCAGCAGCTCGGGGGCCTCGTCATCGTTGAGTCCCGGCATGAGGACGGAGTTGACCTTCACCGGGGTGAGGCCGCACTCGCGGGCGGCTTCGAGGCCTTCCAGGACGTCCTTGTGGCGGTCGCGGCGGGTGAGGGTCTTGAAGACGTCGGGGCGCAGGGTGTCCAGCGAGACGTTGACCCGGTCGAGGCCTGCGACCTTGAGGGCGGCGGCGGTCCGCTTGAGTCCGATGCCGTTGGTCGTGAGGGACATGCGCGGGCGCGGGGTGAGCGCGGCGCACTGCTCGACGATGGAGACGAGGCCGGGGCGGAGCAGGGGCTCCCCTCCGGTGAAGCGGACCTCGGTGATGCCGAGGGTGGTGACGGCGATGCGGATCAGGCGCACGATCTCGTCGTCGGAGAGCAGCTCGCTCTTGCCGAGCCACTGCAGGCCCTCTTCCGGCATGCAGTAGGTGCACCGCAGATTGCACTTGTCGGTCAGTGACACGCGCAGGTCGGTGGCGACCCTGTCATAGGTGTCGATGAGCACGGTGGCTCTCCTCCCCCGGTGGTGTCGCGGTCGCTCGGCCGGGCCCTCGGCCCGGTCGGGACGGTGGCCCTGCCAAGACTCTGGCTTTTCCCTCGTTGACTCCTCCGAGCCTACGTGAGACCTGTGACATCGCAGGGGCCCGTTTGCCACGAGGTGCGGCCGGGCCGCGTCGTAGGACTGTACGACGCGGCCCGCGCCTCGTGGTGGGCGATGAGCCGAACGGCTCGGTGAATTCTCTCTCTCAGTGCGCTCCGGTGCCGGTGAGGGACTTGACCTCCAGCTCGGCGTACTTGTCCGTGTCGGGCTTCTCCTTGGAGATCAGCGAGCCGACCCAGCCGAGCAGGAAGCCGAGCGGGATCGAGATCAGGCCGGGGTTCTCCAGCGGGAACCAGGCGAAGTCGACACCCGGGAACATCGAGGACGGCTTCGAGGAGACGACCGGCGAGAAGAGCACCAGCAGGACGGAGGAGGCGAGTCCGCCGTAGATGGACCAGAGGGCCCCCTGGGTGGTGAACCGCTTCCAGAAGAGGCTGTAGAGGATCGTCGGCAGGTTGGCGGAGGCGGCGACCGCGAAGGCGAGGGCGACCAGGCCGGCCACGTTGAGGTCGCGGGCGAGCGCGCCCAGCGCGATGGAGACGACGCCGATGGCGACGGTGGCCCAGCGGGCGGCGCGGACCTCCTCCTTCTCGGTGGCCTTCCCCTTGCGGATCACGTTGGCGTAGATGTCGTGCGCGAAGGACGAGGAGGAGGCGAGGGTGAGTCCGGCGACGACGGCCAGGATGGTCGCGAAGGCGACGGCGGAGATCACCGCGAGAAGGATGGCGCCGCCGGTGGACCCGGAGCCGCCGCCGATCTCCAGGGCGGCGAGTGGCGCCGCCGTGTTGCCCGCCTTGTTCGAGGCGATGATGTCGTCGGGATTGAGGATCGCCGCGGCGCCGAAGCCGAGCACGATCGTCATCAGGTAGAAGGCGCCGATGATGCCGATCGCCCAGTTCACGGACTTACGGGCGGCCTTGGCGGTGGGCACGGTGTAGAAGCGGATCAGGATGTGCGGCAGGCCCGCGGTGCCGAGGACCAGGGCGATGCCCAGCGAGATGAAGTCCAGCTTGGAGATGCCGTCGACGCCGTACTTCAGACCGGGCTCCAGGAACGCCGCGCCCTTGCCGCTGTTGCTGGCGGCCGTGCCGAGCAGGTCGGAGATGTTGAAGTTGAACTTCAGCAGGATCAGGAAGGTGATGAGCAGGGTGCCCGCGATGAGCAGGACGGCCTTGACCATCTGCACCCAGGTGGTGCCCTTCATGCCGCCGATGGTGACGTAGAGGATCATGAGCACGCCGACCAGGGCGACGATGACGATCTTCCCGAAGTCGCTGGTGATGCCGAGCAGCAGCGAGACGAGGACGCCCGCACCGGCCATCTGGGCCAGCAGGTAGAAGATCGAGACGACGATGGTGGACGTACCGGCGGCGGTGCGCACGGGGCGCTGGCGCATCCGGTAGGCGAGGACGTCGCCCATGGTGTAGCGGCCGGAGTTGCGCAGCGGTTCGGCGACCAGGAGCAGGGCGACGAGCCAGGCGACGAGGAAACCGATGGAGTAGAGGAAGCCGTCGTATCCGAAGAGGGCGATGGCGCCCGCGATGCCCAGGAAGGACGCCGCGGACATGTAGTCGCCGGAGACCGCGAGCCCGTTCTGGAAGCCGGTGAACTGGCGCCCGCCCGCGTAGAAGTCGGCGGCGCTCTTGGTCTGGCGGCCCGCCCACACGGTGATGAAGAGGGTCGCGACGACGAACGCGGCGAAGAGGGTGATGATCAGCGGCCGGTGCTCGCTCGCCCCCTCGGCGGCGAGCTGGACGGTCGGGTAGAGGGTGTGGGCGGCGCTCATGCGTCGGCCTCCATACGGGACTTGATCGCTTCGGCCTTCGGGTCGAGCTTGGTGGCGGCGTGCCGGGAGTAGAGCCAGGCGATGAGGAAGGTGGTGGCGAACTGGGCGAGGCCCAGGACGAGCGCCACGTTGATGTTGCCGACGACCTTGGTGCTCATGAAGCCGCCCGCGTAGTTGCAGAGCAGGACGTAGAGCAGGTACCAGGCGACGAAGCCGACGGTGAGCGGGAAGGCGAAGGAGCGGAACGAGCGGCGCAGGTCGGCGAACTCGGCACTCGCCTGCACCGTGTTGAAAGCCTCGGCGGTGGGCTGGGCAGGGCTGGTGTCGCGGCCCTCGGGCGGCGGTGCATCGGTAGCCACGGAATCTCCTCGCGACGCGGGTGCGGTGATCTGGGGGACGGCGGGGGACATGGGAGGCCTCGCTTGCCTGGTGACGGTGGTGTGCCTCCTGGACAACGGCACGGAGGGTGCGGCGAAGCGGTTCACCGGATCTTTCGCCTTCTCGGCGTCACCCCGGTGTCCTGAACTCACCCGTTCGCATGCGACCGCGCAGCACACTCTTCGAACTCACTTGCGCGTAAACGTTGATGTGCCGGGAAGATCAGCGATAACTTCACTCGCCATGTACGCGACCGAACACGCCAGGTGTCCGGTCGACCGGCACGGATGATGTGGAGACCCCATGGCTCATCTGGCATCGAGACGGAAGCGCGCGCTGGCGCTGCCGCTCGGACTCGCGCTCGTCACCTCGCTCGGCTTCCTGCCCGCGGCGGCGGCCACGGCGGCGCCCACCGGCGCACCGGCCGCCGCGCCCCCGCGGACCGACGGGCCGAAGCTGAGCTACGTCGTCAACACCGGCGGCAGCCACTCCGCCGTCGAGCAGGTGAAGAAGGCCATCACGCAGGCCGGCGGCACGGTCGTCATCGCCTACGAGCAGATCGGCGTGATCGTCGCCCACTCGCAGAACCCCGCCTTCGGCGAAACGATTCGGCGCGTACGGGGCGTGGAGTCGGCCGGCGCGACCCGGACCAACCCGATCGTGCCGCAGGCCACGGAGGACGTCGGCGCCATGGCGCAGCCGCTGACCGGGGCCCAGGCGGCGGCCTCCGCCGCGCGGGCCGCGGCCGACGAGGACCCGCTGGAGCCGCTTCAGTGGTCGCTGCCCGCGATCAAGGCGGACAAGGCGCACCAGAAGTCGCTCGGCTCGCAGCGGGTCACGGTCGCCGTCATCGACACGGGCGTCGACGACACCCACCCGGACCTGGCACCCAACTTCGACCGCGCCGCCTCCGCCAACTGCGCCTCGGGGGCCCCGGACACCACCGCCGGCGCCTGGCGACCGGCGGCGGGCGAGAGCGACCACGGCACCCATGTGGCGGGCACCATCGCCGCGGCGAAGAACGGCTTCGGGGTCACCGGTGTGGCGCCGGGCGTGAAGGTCTCCGGCATCAAGGTCTCCACCCCGGGCGGCTACTTCTACACCGAGGCCGTCGTCTGCGGCTTCGTCTGGGCGGCCGAGCACGGCGTCGACGTGACGAACAACAGCTACTACACCGACCCCTGGCAGTTCGCCTGCAAGAACGACCCGGACCAGGCCGCCCTGGTCGAGTCCCTCTCCCGCGCGGTGAAGTACGCCGAGCGCAAGGGCACGGTCAACGTGGCCGCCGCGGGCAACTCCCGCCGCGACCTGGCCTCCCGCGCGATCGAGGACCAGGCCAGCCCGAACGACTCCGAGGCGGTCACCCGGACGATCGACCCGCGCGTCTGCCCCATCATCCCGAGCATGCTGCCGGGCGTCGTGACGGTCTCCGCGACGGGTGCCAAGGGCCTGAAGTCCTCGTTCTCCAACTACGGCAAGGGCATCATCGACGTGGCCGCCCCGGGCGGTGACTCGACGGTCTACCAGACCCCCGAGCCGCCGGCCGTCAACGGGCTGATCCTCTCCACGCTGCCGGACGGCAGGTTCGGCTACAAGGCCGGTACGTCGATGGCCTCCCCGCACGTCTCCGGCGTCGTGGCCCTGATCAAGTCCCGCCACCCCTACGCCTCGCCTGCCGCGGTGAAGGTGCTGCTGGGCCTCCAGGCGGACGCGAAGGCGTGCGGCGCGCCGTACGACATCGACGGCGACGGCACCGTCGACGCGGTCTGCGAGGGCACCAAGCTCTACAACAGCTTCTACGGGGCCGGAGTGGTGGACGCACTGGACGCGGTCCGCTGGTAGGCGTGTGACCGAGCGAGCAGCGAGGGCCCGGGGGGTGTTCTCCCCGGGCCCTCGCCGTGCGGCACCGCTCAGGGCCGGTGCGCCGGCCGGGCCGTGGCTCCGCCCCTCGCCCCTGCCGTGAGCACCCCGAGGGCGAGCAGGAACTGTGCGGCGATGTAGGTGAGCATCACCCAGAAGTCGGGGGCGGGCAGCCGGGGCCACTCGGCGATCCCGGTGGCGATGAGGGCGTCGGAGAGCAGGAAGAGCGCCCCGCCGGCCGCCGCGTACCGGCCGAGGACACCGGCCCGCCAGGCCGTCGCGGTGAGCAGCAGGCTGTAGCCGGTCAGCGGGGCGCGCAGCTCCGCCGGGAGGTCGGGCCAGATCAGGACGAGGAAGACGGCGAGGACGGTGCCGTAACCGATCGCCGTGACCAGCGGCGTACGGGCCCGGCCCAGGGACCGGTCTCGGTCCGGGCCTCGGTTTCGGCCTCGGCCTCGGCCGAAGAGCGTCAGGTAGCAGACATGGCCGACGGCGAAGGAGCCCATCCCGAGGAGGAACGCCAGGTCGTTGTCGGCGAGCAGGAACACATCACCGCCCCACCCGAACAGCAGGGCGGCGACCAGCAGCCGGGGACCGCCCCGGACGGCGGCGTACCCGGCGAGCAGCGGCATCAGCAGCGGCTTGGCGACCAGGTGGACGACGTCGATACCGGCGATGAGCCCGGCCAGGTCGACGGCGGCGGCGACCAGGAAGGCGAGGAGCAGCGGGCGGGCCAACCGCCCGGCCCCTGCCGTGCCCGGACCTCCCGAACGTCCCGGACCTCCCGGACCGCGAGGGCCTTCCGGCCGGGCGGGGTGGGACGCGGTGGCGCTCATCAGGTGCGTTCCGGGGCCGGGGCGGGGGCGGGGGCTTCGGCCCGTACGGGAACGGGTTCGGGCACTTCGACACGTACGGGAGCGGCTACGGCCCCGCCGGGTCCCGGCGTGGCGGCTCCCGGCCCGGCGAGTCCCGGCCCGGCGGGTCCCGGCGTGGCGCCTCCCGGCCCACCGGCTCCCCGCCTCGCGGCGGGTTGCCAGCCCGGCCCGCGGAAGACCCGCCCGGCGCGCTCGCTCCAGCTCCCGGCGGCCCGGAGGTCCCGGGCGATGGCGGCGTACTCGTGCGTGGCCACGCGCAGCGGGTTGTGGGTGGCGATGTTCTTGGTGAGTCCGTAGACGGGCCGCTCGGTCTCGGCCGCGAAGGACCCGAACACCCGGTCCCAGATGATCAGGATGCCGCCGTAGTTGCGGTCCAGGTAGCTGCCCTGCGAGGCGTGGTGGACGCGGTGGTGGGAGGGCGTGTTGAGGACGTACTCGAAGGGGCGCGGGAGCTTGCCGACGCGTTCGGTGTGGACCCAGAACTGGTAGACGAGGTTGGCCGACTGGCAGAAGGCGAGCGCCGCCGGGTGCACCCCGCAGGCCACCATCGGCAGGTAGAAGGGCCAGACGGTGGCGGAGGTCCAGGGCTGGCGCAGCGCGGTGGTGAGGTTGAACTTCCGGCTGGAGTGGTGGACCACGTGGCAGGCCCACAGGATCCGGATGACGTGGTGGCCGCGGTGGGACCAGTAGTAGAAGAAGTCCTGGGCCAGGAGCATCAGCAGGACGGTCCACCACAGCACGGGCACCCGCAGCGGTGTCAGCTCGTAGACCCCCATGTAGACGGCCAGGATGGGGATCTTCCACAGCAGGTCGAAACCGAGGCTGCCCAGGCCCATGGTGAGGCTGGTGGCGGCGTCCTTGGTGTCGTACCCGGCGGCGTCCTCGTCCGGGTGGAGGCGGTAGCTGACCATCTCGATCACGGTGAGCAGCACGAAGGCCGGTATCGACCACAGCACGACATCGGGCAGGTTCGGCTCCATGCGAGCACCGTAGGGCCGCCGGTCGGTGAGGGCTAGACGTTGTTACCCACAAGTATGCGAGACCTGTTGTCAGCAGTCTTTGGCACCTTCTGCCAAAGGGAGCGGGCCGTAGGATCTGTGGGACGCGCGTCGTCTAGGGGGAGGAACGCTCGTGTCCGGTACGGAAGTTGCCCTGATCCGGCTGGCCACGACGGTGGCCGGCGCGGCCACCAGGGCCCTGCTGACCGCGAAGCCGGGCGCGGGTCTGGTCCCGGACCCGGTCCGCCCGCTCCCCCGCCCGCCGAAGCCGGACCGGCTGGCGAAGGTGCTGGCGGGGCGGCTGGACGGCTCCTACGCGGACCTCCCCGAACACGAGCGGCTCGCCGCGCTCACCTCCGTACAGGACACGTTCGCGGCGGCGGGCGACCTGGCCGCCGCCGACCGGCTCTTCGCGCTGGAGCTGGATGCGGAGCGGCTGCGCGCGGAGCTGTCGGCCCCCGCCGCCGGGCTCTCGCAGCGCGCCCTGGACCTGTACGAGGACCTCCTCGGCCGCTGCTGCGCGCACCTGGTGGACCAGCTGACCGCCCACCCGTCGTTCGCGGCGCGGGCGGCGGTGGAGCAGGTCCGTGCGGCGGGGCGGACGCGGGAGCTGGTGGAGGACGTCCGGGCCCGGGTCGGCCCGCGCCCGGACGCGGCGGACCTGGAGTTCGAGGCGCGGTACGCGGAGTTCATGGCGACGGCCAACAGCCGGGTGGAGCTGTTCGGGCTGACGCTGGGGAGGTCGGCGGGCGGGTGGCCGCTGGAGACGGCGTACATCGGTCTCGAGGTCAGCGGGGAGTACGAGAACACCGACCCGCACGGCCTGGATCATCCGGTCCGGACCACGGTCAGGATCGAGCAGGCCCTCGGTGAGCGGGACCGGCTGGTGCTGCGCGGGCCCGCCGGCTCCGGCAAGAGCACGCTGGTGCAGTGGCTGGCGCTGAACGCGGCCCGGCGGACGTTCGGGAGCGAGCTGGCGGACTGGAACCGGTGCGTTCCCTTCGTGCTGCGTCTGCGCGCCTTCACGGCTCGGGAGTCGCTGCCCTCCCCGGAGGAGTTCCTGCGGGCGGCCGGAGTCCCGCTGGGCGGATCGGCCCCGGCCGGCTGGGCGGACCGAATGATGCGGCAGGGCCGGGCGCTGGTCCTGGTCGACGGGGTCGACGAGGTGCCGGAGCGGCTGCGCAAGCGCACCGAACGCTGGCTGAAGGACCTGATCGTCGCCTATCCACGGGCCAAGTACGTGGTGACGACCCGCCCCACCGCCGTCCCCGAGACCTGGCTCTCCGCCTCCGGCTTCGAGCCGCACACGCTGCTGGCGATGGGCCGGGAGGACGTGCGCGCCTTCATCGGCCACTGGCACCGGGCGGCCCGCTCGGAGTGCCGGTCCCAGGAGGAGCGCGCCGAGCTGGACCGTTACGAGAGCGCCCTGCGCCGGGCGGTCGGCACCCGCCGGGACCTGGGGCTGCTCGCGACGAACCCGCTGATGTGCGCCCTGCTCTGCGCGCTGAACCGGGACCGCCGGATGCAGCTGCCCCGGGCCCGCAAGGAGCTGTACGACGCCGCCCTGGACATGCTGCTCATGCGGCGCGACACGGAGCGCGAGATCACCGGGGTGGAGGGCGTCGACCTGACCCGCGGGGAGCAGACGGCGCTGCTCCAGCGCCTGGCGTACTGGCTGATCCGCAACGGGCTGGCGGAAGCCCGGCAGGACGAGGCGGTGGCCCTGCTCACGGAGTGGCTGCGGGCCATGTCCCAGGTCCGGGGCGCCCCCGGCCAGGTCTTCACCCACCTCCTCAACCGCAGCGGCCTCCTCCGCGAACCGGCCCCCGGCTCGGTGGGGTTCGTGCACCGCACGTTCCAGGACTACCTGGGCGCCAAGGCCGCGGTGGAGGCCCGCGACTTCGGCGTCCTGGTCAACCACGCCCACGAGGACCAGTGGGACGACGTGGTCCAGATGGCGGTGGGGCACGCCCGGCCGGACGAGCGGGCGTCCCTGCTGACGGCCCTGCTGGAGCGGGCGGACATGGAGCCGGAGCACACGCACCGGCTGGTGCTGCTGGCGGCGGGGAGCCTGGCCCATGCGCCGGAGCTGGACGCGGGGGTGCGGGAGGAGGTGGAGCGGCGGACGGGGAGGCTGTTGCCGCCGGAGAGCGACGCATCCGTCGACGGACTGGCGCACGTCGGAGATCTCGCCCTGGAGCTGCTCTCGTCGATGCTCGACGACCTGACGGAGCGGCAAGCTTCAGCCGTGGTGCGAACGGCTGCGGCGGTGGGCGGAGACAGAGCATACGAACTGATCAGACAGTTCCGGGACGACGAGCGACTACTGGTGGCTTACCAGGTGTCCATGGCCTGGGAACAGTTCGACGCGGATCGCTATGCGCGTGAGGTGATGGCCGCCCGTACCTGGCACGACATAACCGCTTACGCGAAGACCGGCGCGCAGCTGTCCGCGCTGCGCCACCTACCTCGTCTGAGCAGCGCACACGTCACAGGCAGCCACCACGACCTGTCACCGGTGACGTCCCGGCCGGACGTGGAACGGGTCTTTGTGTGGCGCAACAGGTTGCTCACCGACGTGCATCCCATCGCGGCGATGCCCCAGCTACGCAAGGTCGGCCTGAGTAGTTGTCCGCACGTTCAGAGCATCGCTGCACTCGCACGCCCCGGCCTGCAGTCACTTTCTCTCGTTGAACTCCACCACACCTTGGATCCTTCGCCCATCGCAGACATGCCGGATCTGCGACATCTCGCGCTCGGCCACGCCTTTTCCCTCGGCAGCATCGGTGAGCTTCCCCGGTGCGAGCAGGTCACCGTACTCGAACTACTCCCTGAGGCCGGAAACCTGAACCTGAATGGTCTCGAGCATTGGGGCAGTCTGCGGGAGTTGCGCCTCTCCAGCAGCGCCCACGTGCAGCAACTCAGCCGCTCCCCATCGCTGCACGGCCTGGAGGAGTTACGCCTCCTCCAGATACAGAACCTGGACCTACGGCTGACGACGCCTCTCTCCCAGTTACGCACCCTTCAGATAACACGGTGCCATCTGCCCCTGGGCCTCGCCACCCTCACGGCCCTCCCGTCACTCACGTTGATCCGTCTCCTGGGCAGTGACGTGCCCATCGACCTCACCCCCCTCGCCGCCTCCGAGCACCTGACCATCCACCTGGCCCACGACACCAAAGCCACCGGCACCGAACTCTTCCCGCCCGGACGCATCGTCCACCTCCCCTGACCCCGTCCCCGGGGCGGCCGAATAGGGGACTGTCAGTCGCGGCCCGTATTCTCTGTGACCATGCTCGACGACCGCCAGACAGCCGCACCGTGGCCGACCGCCTACCCCCAGGGGTACGCGGTCGTCGACGTGGAGACCACCGGCCTCGCCCGCGACGACCGGATAGTGTCCGCCGCCGTCTACCGGCTGGACGCCCTCGGCAATGTCGAGGACCACTGGTACACGCTCGTGAATCCCGAGCGCGACCCCGGGCCCGTCTGGATCCACGGGCTGACGAGCGACGTGCTGGCAGGTGCGCCGCTCTTCCCCGAGGTCGCCGCCGAGCTGTCGGCGCGGCTGGCGGACCGGGTGCTCGTCGCGCACAACGCGGCGTTCGACTGGTCGATGATCGCCCGGGAGTACGCCCGCGCCTCGGTGGTCGCCCCGGTCGAGCAGCGGCTGTGCACGATCGCGCTCGCCAAGGAGCTGCGGCTGCCGCTGCCCAACCACAAGCTGGCCTCCCTCGCCGCGCACTTCGGCGTCGTGCAGCAGCACGCCCACCACGCCCTGGACGACGCCCGGGTGCTGGCCGAGGCGTTCCGGCCGAGTCTGCACGCGGCGGCCCGGGGCGGGGTGCGGCTGCCGCTGCTGGAGTGCCGGCCGCTGACCGAGTGGTCGGACTCCCCCGTCGCCCCGCGCGTCGGGTACCAGCCCTTCCGGCAGCCGAACAGCTGGCGGCCCTCGCGCAAGCGGCCGGCCTGCCCGTACCCCAATCCGGGGCGGTACGAGAAGGAGAGGCCGCTGAAGCAGGGGATGCGGGTGGCGTTCTCCGGGGACACCTCGATCGACCGGGAGCTGCTGGAGGACCGGGCGGTGGAGGCGGGTCTGCATGTGGCGACCAGCGTGTCGCGGCTGACCAGTCTGCTGGTGACCAACGACCCGGACGCGGCGACGTCCAAGACGCAGAAGGCGAAGGCGTTCGGCACGCCGATCGTGGACGAGAGCGCCTTCACCCATCTGCTGCGCGATGTGGCGCCCGCCGCCCCGGGCGCGGCGGGCTCGGTGCCGCCGCAGGCACCGCCACCGTCATCGGAGTGAACCGGGTGCGACTCGCCCGGTGTCCGCTCGCCCGGCGCCGCCGGGCGTCCCACCCTGTGGCGCATGGCACGTTGTGAGGTTTGCGGAAACGACTACGGCATGTCCTTCGAGGTGCACGCACAAGGTGCGGTGCACGTCTTCGACTGCTTCTCCTGCGCCATCCACCGCATGGCGCCGATCTGCGAGCACTGCCGGGTCCAGGTGATCGGGCAGGGCGTCGAGGCCGACGGCCACTGGTACTGCGGCGCCCACTGCGCCCGCGCCGAGGGGAAGGCGGGCATCGTGGACAAAGTGTGACGGATCCATCCGGTGCCGGGCCGACCGCCCCGGCACCCCCCTGAGTGCCGCACCCCATGACCGCGGTTGTACGGTCATGGGGTGTACCGCTTCCTGTTGACCCGGCAGTGGGTGATCCTCACCCTCCTGGCCCTCGTACTGATGCCGACGATGGTCGAGCTGGGGTTCTGGCAGTTGCACCGGCACCAGCACCGGGTCGCGCAGAACGAGCTGATCTCGCGGAACGTCGAGGCGCAGCCGGTCCCGGTCACCGATCTCACCTCCCCCGGCCACACCGTCCCGCGCGCCGACTACTGGCGGGCGGTGACCGCGACGGGCACGTTCGACACCGAGCACGAGGTGGTGGTCCGCCGCCGTACGGCCGACGACGACCGGATCGGCGTCCACGTGCTGACCCCCCTGGACCTGAGGGACGGGGGTACGGTCCTGGTCAACCGGGGCTGGGTCCCCGCCGCGCCGAACCAGAGGGACTACCCGGACGTGCCGCCCGCCCCCCGGGGCGAAGTGACCGTCACCGGGCGGCTCAAGGCGGACGAGACGACCGGCAGCAGCGGCATCAAGGACCTGGCGGGGCTGCCCGACCGGCAGGTGATGCTGATCAACGGCGAGCAGCAGGCCCATCTGCTCTCCCGCGAGGTCCTCGGCGGGTACATCGAGCAGACCGCTCCGAAGCCCTCGGGCGGGCTGCCCGAGCAGATCGCCTCCCCCGACGACAGCTCGATCGGCGCGCACATGGCGTACGCCGTCCAGTGGTGGCTGTTCGTCGCCGCGGTCCCGGTCGGCTGGATCATCCTCGTACGGCGGGAGAAGCGCGACCGCGAGGAGGCCGCCGCGAAGGGCGAGCCGGCCGACGACCCCTCCGAGCAGCCACAACCCGCGAGCGCCTGAGCGCCTGCCCGGTCGCGAGCCCTCCAGCAGGCCCTGAGAGCTCCGGCACACCGGCGGGCTGGTTGACGGGGGTCCGGTTCGGGAACACGCCAGAGCGTGACCCCACGCATCGAGGACTACGCCCTGATCGGCGATCTGCAGACCGCCGCGCTCGTCGGCAGGAACGGTTCCATCGACTGGCTCTGTCTGCCCCGCTTCGACTCCGGCGCCTGTTTCGCGGCCCTGCTCGGCACCGAGGAGAACGGCCACTGGCGCATCGCCCCCCGGGGCGCCAGGCCCGCGGACACCTGCGCCCGGCGCGGCTACGCGGGTGACTCCCTGGTCCTGGAGACCTACTGGGAGACCCGGACCGGCACGGTCAAGGTCACCGACTTCATGCCGCAGCGCGACAAGTCGCCCGACGTGATGCGGATCGTCGAGGGCGTCAGCGGCACCGTCGACATGAGCTCCGTCCTGCGGCTGCGCTTCGACTTCGGGTCCGTGGTGCCCTGGGTGCGCCGCTCGCACGGCCACCGGGTCGCCATCGCGGGGCCCGACTCCGTCTGGCTGCGCAGCGAACCGCCGGTCAAGACGTGGGGCCAGCAGTTCAGCACCTGCTCCTCGTTCACCGTCACCGAGGGCGAGAGCGTGGCGTTCGTCCTCACCTGGCACCCCTCGCACTCGCAGCGGCCGAAGCTGATCGATCCGTACAAGGCCCTGAAGCACACGCTGCACGACTGGGCGAAGTGGACCGACGGCTGCACCTACGAGGGCCCCTACCGTGAGGCGGTGCTGCGCTCGCTGATCACCCTGAAGGCGCTCACCTACGCCCCGACGGGCGGCATCGTGGCGGCCCCGACCACCTCGTTGCCGGAGGAGATCGGTGGCGTACGGAACTGGGACTACCGCTTCTGCTGGCTGCGGGACGCCACCTTGACCCTGGGGGCGATGGTCTCGGCCGGCTATCTGGAGGAGGCGGCGGCCTGGCGCGACTGGCTGCTGCGGGCCGTGGCCGGGGACCCGGCGGACCTCCAGATCATGTACGGGCTCGGGGGCGAGCGCCGGCTCCCCGAGATGGAGCTGCCCTGGCTCGCCGGGTACGAGAACTCCCGTCCGGTGCGCATCGGCAACGCGGCGGTCCGCCAGCGCCAGCTCGATGTGTACGGGGAGGTCATCGACGCGCTCCGGCTCGCCCACGAGGCCGGCCTGGGCGACAAGCCGCACGCCTGGAACCTCCAGCTCAGCCTGCTCGGCTTCCTGGAGTCGAGCTGGCGCGAGCCGGACGAGGGGCTGTGGGAGATCCGCGGTGCGCGGCGGCACTTCGTGCACTCCAAGGTGATGGCGTGGGTCGCCGCCGACCGGGCGGTCCGCTCGCTGGAGGAGAACCCCGAGCTGCCCGGTGACGCGGACCGCTGGCGGGCGATGCGGGACGCCGTGCACGCCGAGGTCTGCGAGAAGGGGTACGACCCCGAGCGGAACACCTTCACCCAGTCCTACGGGTCCAAGGAGCTGGACGCCGCCACGCTGCTCATCGTTCGGACCGGGTTCCTGCCGCCGGAGGACCCCCGGGTCATCGGCACGGTCGACGCGGTCCGCGCCGAGCTGGGCAGCGACGGGCTGGTCCGCCGCTACAGCACCGAGGGCGTCTCCGTCGACGGACTGCCCGGCGGCGAGGGGGCGTTCCTGGCCTGCTCGTTCTGGCTGGTCGACGCGTTGCAGCGGATCGGCAGGCACGGTGAGGCGCGGGAGCTGTTCGAGCATCTGCTGGAACTCCGCAACGACCTGGGGCTGCTGGCCGAGGAGTACGACGTCACGGCCGGGCGGCAGCTGGGCAACTTCCCCCAGGCGTTCAGCCACATCGGACTGGTCAACTCCGCGGTCGACCTCGCCGGGGTGGACCCGGCAGGATAGGGCCATGGATCTTGGACTGAAGGACCGCGTGTACATCGTCACCGGCGCGACCCGGGGCCTCGGCAACGCCACGGCGCGGGCCCTGGCCGCCGACGGTGCAAAGGTGATCATCACCGGCCGGGACGCGCGGAGCGTCGAGGAGGCCGCCGCCGAGCTGGGGCCCCACGCCGTCGGCCTCGCCGCCGACAACGCCGACCCGAGCGCCGCCCAGCGGCTGGTGGACACGGCCCGGGAGCGGTTCGGGCGGCTCGACGGCGTGCTCATCAGCGTCGGCGGGCCCGCGCCCGGCTTCGTCGCCGACAACACCGACGACCAGTGGCAGACGGCCTTCGAGACGGTGTTCCTCGGCGCGGTCCGGCTCGCCCGGACGACGGCCGCCGCGCTGGGCGAGGGCGGCGTGATCGGTTTCGTCCTCTCCGGGTCGGTGCACGAGCCGATCGCCGGACTGACCATCTCCAACGGGCTGCGCCCCGGTCTCGCCGGTTTCGCCAAGTCGCTCGCCGACGAGCTGGGGCCGCGCGGCATCCGGGTCGTCGGGGTGCTGCCCGCCCGCATCGACACCGACCGCATCCGTGAACTGGACGCGCTCTCGGGCGACGCCGAGGCGGCCCGTACGGCCAACGAGGCACGCATCCCGCTGCGGCGCTACGGGACGCCGGAGGAGTTCGGGAAGACCGCGGCCTTCCTGCTCTCCCCCGCCGCCTCCTACCTGACCGGGATCATGGTGCCGGTCGACGGCGGGTCGCGGCACGGGTTCTGACCGAGCCCGCCCCCGGGCCGTCAGGAGACCCGCTCCGCCCGGTGCTTGACGGCCCGCAGCCGGACCTCGGCCGGCAGCTCGTCCAGCCCGGCCGACTCGCGGGTGTGGGCCAGGGCTCCGTCGGCCACCGCCTTCAGGGCCCGGCCGGGGGCGGCGTGCGGCTCCATCGTCAGGCGGATCCGGGCCCGCGGCTCGGTCCGGCGGCCGGTCAGGGCCGCCTGGGCGCGGGCCACCCCGTCCACCTCGCCCGCCTCGTCGGCGAGCACGCCCTCCAGCGCCCGGCCGCGTACCCGCGCGCCTTCGCCGTCGCCGCTGTCCACCAGCACCTCGGCGAGGCGGCCGCGCCGGAGCTGGGCGAGGAACCACCACAGGGCGAGGACGACCAGGACGGCGAGGACCGCGATCACGGTCGGCCACCACCAGCCCTCGTCGCGCCAGCGGCCCCGGTCGGCCGCGCTGAGAAGCACGTCGTTCTTGCCGTCCCAGGGCCACCAGGACGGCAGGGAGGCGCCGAGGCCGGCGGCGAGCGCCGATCCGCCCAGGGCGATCAGCAGGAGCCCGGCCAGGGCCAGCAGGATCCGGTTGACGGTGGAGCGCATGCCGCTCATCCCTTCTTCGCCGGTCGGTGCACCTGGACGGAGAGGCCGGGCTGCCTCGCCAGGCCCAGTTCCTGGACGGCCCTGCCGAGCACGGTGTCCAGGTCGCCGCGTACGTCGTCGAGTTCCCGGAAGTGCGCCAGGGCGCGCACCTTCGCCTTCTTGCGCCCCATCCGGACCCGGACGGACTGCACCCCGGGCACCTCCACGGCCCGGTCCCGCAGGACCAGTTCGGCGGCGGTGCGGTCGAGTCCGGCGCGCACGTCGGGGCGGTCTCGCCGCATCGGCAGCAGATGGCGCAGCCCGGGGGTGAGGGCCAGCAGGAGCAGCCAGAGGCCGAGCAGCGCCGCGACGCCGGCCCCGATGAGCACCGCGACATCGTCGAGGTGCCGCTCCGCGAGGCCGTCGGCCAGCGAGCGCCGCCACTGCATGGCCGGGTGCCCGGCCCGTACGGCGGCGATGTCGTAGAGCAGCAGCCCGGCGGCGCCCAGGAGCACCAGGGCCAGCAGGGCGGCCGGCACCCTGCGCGCGGACCAGAAGCGGCCGGCCCGGCCGCCGCCCTGTTCCAGGGTGGGGACCGGCTCGTGGGCGCCCGGGGCGGCGCCCTGGGCGGGTGTGTGCCTCTCGCCGCCGTCCTGGTCCACCGTGGGCATGCGCCGGGTGGAGCCGGTGGGTTCGCCGGGTTCGGTCATCGGATCCTCCCCTGTGCTCCACTCGTGGCCGGGTACAGCCGTTCGACCTGGACGGCCACTTCGGGCACCTCCATGCCCGCCAGTGTCCTGACCCGCTGGGCGACCCGGCTCCGTACGGCACCGCACTGGCGGCCGATGTCGCAGGGGTAGCCGAGCTCCAGGCTGACCCGTACGCGGGCGGTGTCCCGGTGCACGGTGACCGTGGCACGCGGGGAGGCCCCGTTCCCGGGCGGTTCGTCGACGGCTTCCTTCGCTGCCTGCGCGGCGATCTTGGCGACGACCCGGTCGGCGATCCGGGTCTCGCCCCGTTCGGCGGCGGCGACCCGCCCGGTCACCGCCGTCACCGTCGCCGGTCGTCGCGCTCGCGACTCCGGAAGAAGTCGCCGGGTTCCAGGTCACCGTCCAGGAAGCGGCCGGCGATGAAGCCGATCGCGCCCAGCGCGGCCACCAGTACGAATGCTCCGAATCCGCCGAAATAACCGGCGAATGCGAGCGCCATGCCAGTCAGCAGACCAGCGACAGCCATGCTCATCGTCTCTCCTCAACTGCCTTGCGATGGGGAACCCTGGACCTACTGGAGGCGCTGCTGGTCGTCGTCGTCCTCGTCGTCCTCCTCATCGGGGAGCTTGACGTCGCTGACGGCGATGTTGACCTCGACGACCTCGAGGCCCGTCATCCGCTCGACCGCCGCGATGACGTTCTCGCGTACGTCGCGGGCGACGTCGGAGATCGCCACGCCGTAGTCGACGACGATCTCCAGGTCGAGTGCGGTCTGCACCTCGCCGACCTCGGCCTTCACCCCGCGGGTGACGGACTTGCCGCCGCCGGGGACCCGGTCGCGGACCGCGCCGAAGGTCCGGGACAGGCCGCTGCCCATGGCGTGGACGCCGACCACGTCGCGTGCGGCCATTCCGGCGATCTTCTCGACGACGCCGTCGGCGATGGTGGTACGGCCTCGGGTGCCGGGGTCGCCGCCGCCTCGCTTGCTCAGAGGGGGCTTGCCCGAACCGCTGTCGGGGCTGTTGCGCTGGGGGGTCTCAGTCATCGCCGCTCTTCCCTTCGGGGCGGGGTCTGGTACTTCCTTTGCCCACGTTAAGTGCGCTTGCCCGGTCCCGCGCCGTGGATACGGCAGGGTGGGGGCATGACGACGGAGCGGAGCCCGCAGAGGGCAGACGGATGGACGGCTGCGGTACGGCAACGGCTGGGCCTCGGCAGACTGCTCCCCCTGGGCGGTGCCGTGGACGGCGCCTGGATCGCGGAGACGGCGGCGGCCTCGGTGCTGCGCGGTACGGGCGTGCCGGGAGCGGTGCTGGGGACGCTGAGGATCGGGCCGGCCCGGATGTCCGCCGGTACGGATACGGGGACGGAGCCGCATCGCCCGGCGGGCACGGGCGGCCCGGACGGGGCGGGCCCGGCGGGAGCAGGCGGCCCGGCGGAGGCGGGACCGGCCGTGCCTCCCGCGCCGCCGAGCGGTCTGCCGCCCGGTCCGCTGCGGATCGAGGCGGAGTTCCGGGCGGCCGGGGACCGGCCGCTGCCCGACGCGGCGGCCGCCCTGCGCGCGGCGCTCGTCACGGCGGCCGCCGCCCGGCTCGGCCTGGAGGTCGCGGAGGTGGACCTGCGGGTGACGGCATTGCTCGAGGGCGGTACGCCCGATCAGGTGACGGAGCCGGCCGCGGCGCCCGCCACGCCGGTGCCGGTCCCGGATGCGAAGGTGGATGCGAAGGCGGAGGGCCCGGTCGCGGTGGCCGCCGCCGGAGTGCCGGGCGTCGTCTCGCTGACCCGGGTGCTGGGCAGTGCGGTGCACACCGCCGCCGACCACATCCGGGTCGAGGTGGCGACGGCCGGTGACCACCGGGCCCTCGATGTGGCCCGGTCGGTACGCACGGCGGTGTCGGCGGCCGCGGCGGACGGGCTGCCGGTGTCGGTGCTGGTCACCGAGGTGGTGGACGCGTAGGCAGTCGCCGCCGGGCCCGGGGCGGGTCCGTGTCCGGCCCGAGCCGGTCGCCACCGGGCCCCGGGCGTCAGTCGGTGATGCCCGCCAGGTCGCGCAGCCTGCGGCCCTGCGCGGCGCGCTCGGCGGTGCGCTGCTCCTCGTACGTTCGCGAGAGAGCGCCGGCCAGCAGGGCCTTGGTCTCCACGACGGCGTCGCGGGGGGCGGAGAGCAGCGCGGCGGCCAGGTCGCGGGCGGCGGCGTCGAGCTGGTCGGCGGGGACCACGAGGTTGGCGAGGCCGGTGCGCTCGGCCTCCTCGGCGTGCACGAACCGCCCGGTGGCGCAGATCTCCAGCGCGCGGGCGTACCCCACGAGGCTCACCAGGGGGTGGGTGCCCGTGAGGTCGGGGACGAGACCGAGGCTGGTCTCACGCATGGCGAACTGCACGTCCTCGGCGACGATCCGCAGGTCACAGGCGAGGGCGAGCTGGAAGCCGGCGCCGACGGCGTGGCCCTGGACCGTGGCGATCGACACGAGGTCGTTGCGGCGCCACCAGGTGAACGCCTCCTGGTACGCGGCGATGGTCGCGTCGAGCTCCGCCTCCGAGCCGCGCGCCATGTCGAGGAAGGACGGCTCGCCGTCGAACCCCTCAGGAGTGAACGCCTGCCGGTCCAGGCCCGCGGAGAAGGACTTGCCCTCGCCACGGAGCACCACGACCCGGACATCGCCGGGCAGCACCCGTCCGGCCTCGGTCAACGCCCGCCACAGAGCGGGGGACTGCGCGTTGCGCTTGGCCGGGTTGGTGAGCGTCACCGTGGCGACCGTGTCGTCGACGGTGAGCCGTACGCCGTCCTTGTCGAGCACAGGGTCGAGCGAGGTCATGGGGTGCCTCCGGATCGGGTGCAGTCAGCACTCAGAAACTAAGTGACTGAACAGTAACCACCCGGTCGGCCTCACGGTCGGCCGGGTGGTCACCCCGAATTCCGATGAGCCCCGGGGCCTGCCCCACCCGTAGGCGCTCAGGCCGAAGCGGCCTTCTTGCCTCGTGTGGCTCCGCCGCGTCCTCGCAGCGTCACTCCGGACTCACTGAGCATCCGGTGGACGAACCCGTAGGAGCGGCCGGTTTCCTCGGCCAGCGCCCTGATGCTCGCACCGGAGTCGTACTTCTTCTTCAGGTCTGCCGCGAGCTTGTCACGCGCGGCGCCGGTCACCCGGCTGCCCTTCTTCAGAGTCTCGGCCACCCGTGCCTCCTCTATGGGAAGTGCGCTCTGGACTCTCATGATCACCCCTCCCGCGCTTCCTGGCCACCCATTCGGCAAGGTCGATGTGACCGGATTGCGGACCGAAGAGCGCCCGGACACGATCGGAATCCTGTATTCCGGGCGCTCATATGGGCACACGGCGCCTACCGGCGAAAGAACCGGCAGGTCAGGGCCGTACGGAGAGGGAGGTGCCGGAAGAGGGCGCGCGACGGGTGAGCGGCGGGCGCGCCACCGGGGTACGAGACATCCTCACGCAGATGATGGATCACACGTAGGCCGAATGATCTATCCGGAGAGGATCGGTGACCTCTTCAAAGGGGGCCGACCCTCCCTCCGGAAAGGATCAGGCGAGGGCGACGAGGTCCCGGTAGTCGGCACCCCAGAGGTCCTCGACACCGTCCGGGAGCAGGATGATGCGCTCCGGCTGGAGCGCCTCGACCGCTCCCTCGTCGTGGGTGACCAGGACGACGGCGCCCTTGTAGGTGCGCAGCGCGCCGAGGATCTCCTCGCGGCTGGCGGGGTCGAGGTTGTTCGTCGGCTCGTCGAGCAGGAGCACGTTGGCGGAGGAGACGACCAGGGTCGCGAGCGCGAGCCGGGTCTTCTCGCCGCCGGAGAGCACCCCGGCCGGCTTGTCGACGTCGTCACCGGAGAAGAGGAACGAGCCGAGCGTCTTGCGGACCGCGACGAGGTCGAGGTCGGGCGCGGCGGAGCGCATGTTCTCCAGGACGGTGCGCTCCGGGTCGAGGGTCTCGTGCTCCTGGGCGTAGTAGCCGAGCTTGAGGCCGTGGCCCTCGATGACCTGGCCGGTGTCGGGCTTCTCGGCGCCGCCGAGCAGGCGCAGCAGCGTGGTCTTGCCGGCGCCGTTGAGGCCGAGGATGACGACGCGGGAGCCCTTGTCGATGGCGAGGTCGACGTCGGTGAAGATCTCCAGCGATCCGTACGACTTCGACAGCCCCTCCGCCATCAGCGGGGTCTTGCCGCAGGGCGAGGGGTCGGGGAAGCGCAGCTTGGCGACCTTGTCGGAGACCCGCACGGCCTCCAGGCCCGAGAGCAGCCGGTCGGCGCGCTTGGCCATGTTCTGGGCGGCGACGGTCTTGGTGGCCTTGGCGCGCATCTTGTCGGCCTGCGCGTTGAGGGTGGCGGCCTTCTTCTCGGCGTTCTGGCGCTCGCGCTTGCGGCGCTTCTCGTCCGCCTCGCGCTGCTGCTGGTAGAGCTTCCAGCCCATGTTGTAGACGTCGATCTGCGAGCGGTTGGCGTCGAGGTAGAAGACCTTGTTGACCACGGTCTCGACGAGCTCGACGTCGTGGGAGATCACGACGAAGCCGCCGCGGTAGGACTTGAGGTAGTCGCGCAGCCAGACGATCGAGTCGGCGTCCAGGTGGTTGGTCGGCTCGTCCAGGAGCAGGGTGTCGGCGTCCGAGAAGAGGATCCGGGCCAGCTCGACCCGGCGGCGCTGGCCGCCGGAGAGCGTGTGCAGCGGCTGGCCGAGCACCCGGTCGGGGAGGCTGAGCGCGGCGGCGATGGTGGCGGCCTCCGCCTCGGCGGCGTACCCGCCCTTGGTGAGGAACTCCGTCTCCAGGCGCTCGTACTTCTTCATCGCCTTCTCGCGGGTGGCGCCCTTGCCGTTGGACATCCGCTCCTCGTTCTCGCGCATCTTGCGCAGGATCTCGTCGAGACCCCGGGCGGAGAGGATGCGGTCGCGGGCGAGGATCTCGAGGTCGCCGGTGCGCGGGTCCTGCGGGAGGTAGCCGACCTCGCCGGAGCGGGTGATGGTGCCGCCGGCGGGGGTCCCCTCGCCGGCGAGGCACTTGGTGAGGGTGGTCTTGCCCGCCCCGTTGCGGCCGACGAGGCCGATGCGGTCGCCCTTGGCGATACGGAAGGAGGCGGACTCGATGAGGATGCGGGCGCCGGCGCGCAGCTCGATGCCGGAGGCGGTGATCACGGAAAAACTCCAGGGCAGTTCGGGACGGCGGAGGGACGAGGGCGGAGGTCTCTCGACGCCGCTAATGCGCAAGGAGAATGGCCATAGGCCCCAGTCTACCGGCGGTGCGCAACTCCTTTTCCTCGTGCCCGCCGGGGCGCGTTCTCCGCGTGCCCGCCGGGGCGAACCGTCCGATACTCGGCGCAGGGCCGCACCACGCCGCCCGCCCCGCGCCAGGGGGCGGCACGCCTGTGGGCGAGCCGACGGACCGGCCGCCGGGGACGCGTTTCGTAAGGGCGTTGTCAGTGGCCGGTGGGAGACTGAGACGCAGATCACAGCAGACGGCACGGATGTACGGACGTCAGGAGAGGTGAGTGCGATGGCAGGCGTGACGAAGGGTGTTCCGACGATCTATCCGACGGTCCTCTACGACGACGCGAGGGCCGCGATCAGGACGTTGACGGAGGGCTTCGGCTTCACCGAGGAAGCGGTCCACGAGGGTGAGAACGGCAGTGTGCTGCACGCCGAGCTGTCCTGCGGCAACGGCGGGGTGATGCTCGGCTCCAAGGGGCGTGAGGGGGTGTTCGCGCGGGCGATGGCGGGCGCGGGCCCGACGGGGGTGTACGTGGTGGTGGACGAGGTGGACGAGCACTTCGCCCGCGCCCGGGAGTTCGGCGTGGAGATCCTGATGGAGCCGACGGACCAGGACTACGGCTCGCGGGACTACATGGCGCGGGACGCCGAGGGCAATGTGTGGAGCTTCGGGACGTACGCCCCGGGGTCCGCCGGCTGAGCGGCG
>NZ_JBEYKR010000111.1:0-24024 GCF_040703535.1 Streptomyces sp. NPDC007346 | reverse complement strand
GCGGCGGGCCCCCCCCCCCGGTTTCGGGAAGGGGCGGGTAGGGGAACAGCCCGCCGCAGGCGCCCCCACCCGCACCGCTAGGACGCCCCCGAGCCCCCACCAGCCGCCGGAGGCACAGGCGGCACAGACGGCCCGGACGGCCCAGCAGGCGGCACCGGCGGCCCAGACGGCCCACCCGGCCCAGGCGGAACGGACGGCCCACCCGGCCCAGCCCCCTCCCCCGGCCCCCCGTAGTAGGACGACCACCCCGCCCCCACCCAGTCCGGCTCAGGGTCCCGAGGCCCGAACACCGCAGTCAGCAACAGGTGCACGACCAGCGCCACGAACGGCCACACCAGCACCGCCGCCGCCACCGCGTGCAGCTCCAGCGGCGCGTCGAACACGACGCCCTTGCCCACCTCCCGCGCCCGCGCCACGACGTCGGAGGACGGCCCCAGCCAGACCCCCACCCGCCAGGCCAGCAGGGAGCCGAGCACCGCGCCCAGCCCGAGCCCCAGCACCACCAGGACACCGCCCCGCCGCAGCCGCCAGAAGACGGCGGCCCCCGTCGGCACGCCGAACGCGGCCGCCAGCAGCACAAACGTTCCGTCCGCCCCGATCGCCTCCTCGCCCTCGCTGTTCTCCAGGAAGACGGCGCTGCCGTCGGAGACCAGGGGGACCCGGGGCGCGAGCCACAGCCACAGCAGCCCGAGCGCGATACCGGCGAGCGCCACGAGCACGACGACCACGGCGGCCTGACGGAGTTCCGTCGCCGTGTCCGGGTCGTCGGGCGAGCCGAACGCGGGCGCGAGGTGGGAGCCCGAGGGCGGGGCCTGCCACGGATCGTGGGGGTTCGGCTGGTGAGGCGGCGTCAGAGGTGCGGTCACCGTGCCATCGTGCCAGGCCACCCTGTGCCGCGCCTCACCGGATACCGCACGCGCGCCCCCGGCCCGCCGCCACGGCCGTACCCCGTCCGCACCGACGCCCACCGCGCCCCCGCACGCCCGGGGCGCGCCCCGGCGCCACCTACCGTACGGCCGCCCGCCGGTACGCCCACGTGGCCACCGCCAGCGACAGCACCCCCACCACCGCGCAGACCGCGAGGAAGAAGCCGATCATGCCCCAGTCGGGCGAGGCGTCGAAGGAGCGGGCCAGCGCCTCGACCCCGTACGTCGAGGGCAGCAGGTCCCGCGCCCACCCCACCGGCTCCGGCAGCCGGTCGGCGGGCAGCACCCCGAGCAGCAGCGCGGCGGACATGCCCAGCTGCCCCAGCAGGGTGGCCAGCTCCTGGCGCGGGGCGAGCAGCCCGAGGGCGGCCCCGAGACCGGCCAGTGCGGCGCCGGAGAGCGGGATGACGGCGACCAGGACCCACAGATGGGTCAGCGGGAGCTGGAACAGCACGCTCCCCGTGATCGCCGTGAAGACCGTGCCGGGCACGGTGAAGGAGGCGTACGCGGCCGCCGCCCCCAGCACCACCGCCGCGGGCGGCACCGGCAGCGTGGCGTAGTGGTCGAGCCCGCCGCCGGCCCGCAGCTGCCCGAAGTACTGGGCGAGCAGGTTGAGCGCGACGAACGCCACCACCAGCACGCTGGAGCCGGCGACCACCGCACGCGCCTCGGACCCGCCGTCGACGACACCCCGCATCAGGACCATGATCCCGACGGACTGGAAGGTCGCCACGAAGAGCAGCGGGATCCGGGCGACCCGCGCCCGGGAGAGCTGGGCGCGGTAGACGGCGGCCAGCGAGGGCAGCAGCCGGGCGCGCGGCGCGAGAGGGGCGGGCACGGTCCGCGCGGCGGAGCCGGAGGGGCGGGGCAGGGGCCGGGGCCGCGACGGTGCGGTCCTGGCCGGAATGATGCTGGTCACCTGTGGCCGCTCTCCTTACACCCGTCCGGTACATCCGCCGCGCCCGCCACTGCGTACAGCGCCCGCGCGGCGTTCAGAGCCCGCGCCCCGTATCCGTGGATCCTCACGCCTTCACCAGCCCCTTGCTCGCATTGGCCGCGTCTCCCCCGAGCGCCAGGTACACATCTTCCAGGCTGGGTGTGGCCAGGGTGAAATCGTCGAGCGCGGCGAAGGCCGCGCCCCCCGTCACCGCGGCGACCGCGGCACGGGCCTCGTCGGGGCCCAGCCGCAGCACCCAGCGCCGCCCGGACTCCTGGGCGGACGGGCGCAGCGCCGCGACCTCCGGGACGTCCAGCGGGGCCCGTTCGCGCCACATGAGCTCGACGCGGACCTCGCCGGCCACCTTCTCCTTGAGTCCGGAGGGCGTGTCGCAGGCGATGACCCGGCCGCGTTCGAGGACGGCGACCCGGTCGAGGACGGTCTCGGCCTCGATGACGTTGTGGGTGACCAGCAGGACGGTGGCCCCGCGCTCCGCGCGGCGGCGGTCGACGGCGGCCCAGACGGCCCGCCGGGCCACCGGGTCCATGCCGGTCGTCGGCTCGTCCAGGACCAGCACGGGCCGGTCCCCGACGAGCGTGGCGGCGAAGCAGGCGAGCCTGCGCTGACCGCCGGAGAGCTTCTTCAGGGGCCGCCCGGCGAGCGCGGTGAGGCCGAGCTCCTCCAGTACGGCGTCGCGTTCGGCGCGCGCCTCGCGGAGGTGGAGTCCGCGCAGCCGTCCGGTGGTCTCGGCGGCCAGGGAGACCGTCAGCTCGTCCAGGGCGGTGGATTCCTGCCCGAGGTAGCCGATCAGCCGGGAGGCCCGCTCGGGGTGGCGTACGAGGTCGTGGCCGAGGACTTCGACGGAGCCGGAGTCGGGGCGCATCAGCCCGGTGAGCTGGCGGACCAGCGTGGACTTGCCCGCGCCGTTGGGGCCGAGCAGTCCGAAGATCTCGCCGCGCTCGACGTCGATGCTGATCCCGTCGGTGGCCCGCACCTCGGGGGTGGCGGGCGCGCCGCGGCGGCCCCGGACCGCGGGATAGGTCTTGACGAGGTCACGCACCGCGCACACGGTGCCGGTGTCGCTCTGCGCCTGTGCTGTGCCCGTACTCACGAGGTACGAGGGTACGGGGTCGCACGCCCCGCTCCGCGTCCGGGGCCGCCCCCGCGTCGCCCCGCCCCCGTACGCACCCGCTCGCGCTCCCCCGTACGGAGACGGGCCCCGCCTACTCCCCGGCGGGCACGTGCTCGGCCGCCGCGCGCACGTCGATCTCCCGCCAGAACCCGGCCCGGATCGCATAGCGGTCGTGTTCGTCGATCTGGTCGTCCTTGTGGGCCAGGAGCCCGAAGCGGGCCGCGTACCGCAGCAGTTCGCCGTCGATGCGGTGCGGGATGCGCGGGTACATGGTGGACAGCTTCTGGAGGTGGACCGTTTCCGGGAGCCGTTCCATCCAGCGCCGGGCGAAGACCTGGCCCACCTCGAAGGGGTCGCCGCCGACGGTGGTGATGTCCTCCTCCCGGTCGGCCCAGCGCTGTTCGGCGCTGGTGAGCTGGGCGAGGGTGGGCAGGGAGGCGGTCTCGGCGGGTTCGCCGAGGGGGCCGCCGCGCTCGACCCAGCCCCGGTCGGAGGACCAGCGCAGCGTGGCGTTGGCGGGGGTGGCCGACTGGGCGGCCGTCCGGTCGGGGTGGATGCTGTGGGCGCGGAGCGCGGCCAGGTCCTTGGGGGTGGGGACGGTCTTGTGGCCGGGAGCGGGCGCGGGTGCGGAAGGGGTGGTCTCGGCGGGGGCGGCGGGCCCGTTGCGGGCGGCGGCGGCCTGGGCCTCGGAGGCCCGCTCGGCGGAGGCGGCGAGGGCGGCCTCCGGCAGCGGCGCGGAGAGGATGGCGGCGATCTCGGGGCGCGGGGCGGGTGGCGGGGGGCAGCTGCCGACGGTGTCCTTGGCGCGTACCGCCTTGGTGATCCAGGCCCGGTCGAGGACCCGGCGCTCGTCCGCCTCGGCGACCAGGTCCTCGGACTGGTTGTAGTCGCCGTCGGCGGCCTGGACGGCCCACAGGTGGACGGCGACCCCGTGCTCCTTGGCGGACATGAGGCCGGGCAGCAGATCGCCGTCGCCGGTCACCAGGACCACGTCGGAGCAGGCCCGGTTCCTGGCGAGTTCGGTGAGCTCGGCGTGCATGGCCGCGTCCACGCCCTTCTGCGCCCAGCGTCCGTCGCTGCGGGTCAGGGCTCCCAGCCGTACGGTCACCCGGGGCATCACCCGGAGTCTGCGGTGCTCGGGCTGGGGCACCCGGTCGGGGGCGCCGTCGAACCAGTAGATCCGCAGCAGCGGCTGCTGCGTATCGGCCTCGGCCCTCTCGCGCAGCCCCAGGATGAGGGCGGCGTGGTCGACGGTGATCCGGGAACGGGCGGGCTCTCCGGCCAGCAGGCTCGCGGCTGCGCCCAGCAAGTAGCCGGCGTCCACCAGGACGACGCAACGGTCCACGCGTTCCACCCTCTTCCAGGAGTCCGGGAACGGTTCAGCGGCCGTCCCGCGATGACCGGGTCCGCTTACCCAGGGTTTCCTTCGAGTCTGCCCGACCACGCAGGGGTTAACGGCCGGAACTCGATCATCGGCGTGGCGAATCGGGAAAGGGCTGGAAAAGGTATCGGGCGGGCGGCGGAACGGGAGGCCACTGCGGATACCACTACGCACGGTAATGATCCAACATGCACTGTTTGCGGTGCCATGTGAGTCTGGCGATGGTCCTGGCCCCCCAGGATTCCCCACAGGAGGCATTCACCATGGCCAAGAACAAGAACCGCAAGCAGGGCAGCCAGCACGATCGCGCGTCCGCGTCGGAGCGCAGTGCCGAGCAGGCCAAGTCGACGGCGTACGAGTCGCAGGCCCAGCCGCAGAACCAGGCTCAGGGCAGCCCCTCCGACGTGGCGCGCAAGCACCAGCGGCGCTTCGGTCACAACTGACACGTCGGCCGCTCGCGGTCGTGCGCGAGAGGGGCGTCCCGCCGGTGCGGGACGCCCCTCTCGTCGTGGTGCGCGTTCTCAGCCGGCCAGGCAGGACGGGCCGAGCAGCACCTTGAGGTCGCCGAAGAGGGCCGGGTCGGGCTTGACCCGGTGCCGGTCGAGGCGGAGCACGGTGGTCTTGCGGGGGCCCTGGAGCCTGATCCGTACCTCGGTGTCGCCCCGGTGGTGGCTGAGCACCTCGCCGAGCCGGGTGACCATCGGCGGGGTGATCTTCACGGTGGGGATGGTGAGGACGACCGGGGCGTTGGTCCCGGCGTTGGAGATGTCGGGGACCTGCATCTCCATGGCGACCAGCCGGGGCACGTCCTCGCGCTTGTCGAGCCGTCCCTTGACGAAGACGACGGTGTCCTCGACGAGCTGGGTGGAGACCAGCTGGTAGGTGGCGGGGAAGAACATGCACTCGATGGAGCCGGCCAGGTCCTCCACGGTGGCGATGGCCCAGGCGTTGCCCTGCTTGGTCATCTTGCGCTGGAGGCCGGAGATGATGCCGCCGACGGTGACGATCGAGCCGTCGCTGTAGTCGCCGCCCATGAGCTGGGAGATCGAGGCGTCGGCCTTGTCGGAGAGGACGTGCTCCAGGCCGAAGAGCGGGTGGTCGGAGACGTACAGGCCGAGCATCTCCCGCTCCTGGGCGAGCAGGTAGGCCTTCTCCCACTCGACGTCGGAGAACTCCACGTCGAGCCCGAAGCCCGGCTCGTCGCTCTCCTCCTCGCCCATGCCGCCGAAGAGGTCGAACTGGCCCTCGGCCTCCTTGCGCTTGACCTGGACCACGTTGTCGATCATCGGCTCGTGGTGGGCGACGAGCCCCTTGCGGGTGTGGCCCATCTCGTCGAAGGCGCCGGCCTTGATCAGCGATTCGACGGTGCGCTTGTTGCAGACGACCGCCTCGACCTTGTCGAGGAAGTCGGGGAAGGAGCTGTACTTCCCCTTGGCCTTGCGCGAGCGGATGATCGAGTCCACGACGTTCTGGCCGACGTTGCGGATGGCGGTCAGGCCGAAGAGGATGACGTCGTCACCCTGGGCGGCGAAGTTGGACAGCGACTCGTTGACGTTGGGCGGCAGCACCTTGATGCCCATGCGGCGGCACTCGTTGAGGTAGACCGCGGACTTGTCCTTGTCGTCCTTGACCGAGGTCAGCAGGGCGGCCATGTACTCGGCGGGGTAGTTCGCCTTGAGGTAGGCGGTCCAGTAGGTGACCAGCCCGTACGCCGAGGAGTGCGCCTTGTTGAACGCGTACCCGGCGAACGGCACCAGCACGTCCCACAGGGCCTTGATCGCCGCGTCGGAGAAGCCCTTCTCCTTGGCGCCCGCCTCGAAGAGGACGAAGTTCTTCGCCAGCTCCTCGGGCTTCTTCTTGCCCATCACGCGGCGCAGGATGTCGGCCTCGCCGAGCGAGTACCCGGCGACGATCTGGGCGGCCTTCTGGACCTGCTCCTGGTAGACGATCAGGCCGTAGGTGAGGCCGAGGACCTCCTTGAGGGGCTCCTCCAGCTCCGGGTGGATCGGGGTGATCTCCTGGCGGCCGTTCTTGCGCTCCGCGTAGTTCGTGTGCGAGTTCATGCCCATCGGGCCCGGCCGGTAGAGGGCCGAGACGGCGGAGATGTCCTCGAAGTTGTCGGGCTGCATCTGGCGCAGCAGGGAGCGCATGGGCCCGCCGTCGAACTGGAAGACGCCGAGGGTGTCACCGCGGCAGAGCAGTTCGTAGGTCTTGGGGTCGTCCAGCGGCAGGGAGAGCATCTCCAGGTCGATGCCCTTGTTGGACTTCACCATCTTGATGGCGTCGTCCATGATCGTCAGGTTGCGCAGGCCGAGGAAGTCCATCTTCAGCAGGCCGAGCGACTCGCACTGCGGGTAGTCCCACTGCGTGATGGTGACGCCGTCGGTGTGCCGGACCCAGACGGGGGCGTGGTCGACGATCGGCTCGCTGGACATGATGACGCCGGCGGCGTGGACGCCCATCTGCCGCACGAGGCCCTCGACGCCCTTGGCGGTGTCGATGACCTTCTTGACGTCCGGCTCGCTCTCGTACATCCCCCGGATCTCGCCGGCCTCGCTGTAGCGCGGGTGCTTGGGGTCGGTGATGCCGTTGAGGTCGATGCCCTTGCCGAGGACGTCGGCAGGCATCGCCTTGGTGAGGCGGTCGCCCATGGCGTAGGGGTAGCCCAGCACGCGGGCCGAGTCCTTGATGGCGTTCTTGGCCTTGATCTTGCCGTACGTGCCGATCATGGCGACCTTGTCGGCGCCGTACTTCTCCGTCACGTACCGGATCACCTCGACGCGCCGGCGCTCGTCGAAGTCGATGTCGACATCGGGCATGGAGACGCGCTCGGGGTTGAGGAACCGCTCGAAGATCAGCCCGTGCTCGATGGGGTCGAGGTCGGTGATGCCCATCGCGTACGACACGATCGAACCGGCCGCCGAACCTCGGCCGGGGCCGACCGCGATGCCGTTGTTCTTGGCCCACATGATGAAGTCGGCGACGACCAGGAAGTACCCCGGGAACCCCATCTGGATGATGATGTCCATCTCGTACTCGACCTGCTTCTGCCGGTCGTCGGGCACACCGTTCGGGAAGCGGCGCGCCATGCCCTTGCGCACCTCCTCCTGGAACCAGGTGATCTCCGTGAAGCCGTCCGGGATCTCGAACTTCGGCATGAGGTTCTTCGCCTCGAACATGCCGGTGGTGTCGATCTGCTGGGCGACCAGGAGGGTGTTGGCGCACCCTTCCTGCCAGGCGTCGGAGGAGTCGACGGCGTACATCTCGTCCGTCGTCTTCAGGTAGTAGCCGGTGCCGTCGAAGCGGAAGCGGTCGGGGTCGGAGAGGTTCTTGCCGGTCTGGATGCAGAGCAGGGCGTCGTGGGCGGTGGCCTCGTGGGCGTACGTGTAGTGGGAGTCGTTGGTCACCAGCGGCGGGATGTCCAGCTTCTTGCCGATCTCCAGCAGCCCGTCACGGACCCGGCGCTCGATCTCGATGCCGTGGTCCATCAGCTCCAGGAAGTACCGGCCCTCGCCGAAGATGTCCTTGTAGTCGGAGGCCGCCTGGACCGCCTCGTCGAACTGGCCGAGCCGCAGCCGGGTCTGCACCTCGCCCGAGGGGCAGCCGGTGGAGGCGATGAGCCCCTCGGACCACTGGGCGATGGTCTCCTTGTCCATCCGGGGCCACTTCTGGAGCCAGCCCTCGGCGTACGCGTCCGAGGAGAGCCGGAAGAGGTTGTGCAGCCCGGTCTTGTTCGACGCCCAGATCGTCTTGTGGGTGTACCCACCGGATCCGGACACGTCGTCGCGCTTCTGGTGCGGCTGTCCCCACTGCACCTTGCGCTTGTGTTTACGCGACTCGGGGGCGACGTACGCCTCGATGCCGATGATCGGCGTGACCCCGGCCTTGGTCGCCGAGTGGAAGAAGTCGTAGGCCCCGTGCAGGTTGCCGTGGTCGGTCATCGCGATGTGCGACATGCCCATCTCGTTGCAGGCCTCGAACATGTCCTTGAGCCGCGCCGCACCGTCCAGCAGCGAGTACTGGGTGTGCACGTGCAGGTGCGTGAAGGGCGGCTTGGTCACGGCGTCGGGCCTCCGGGAAGTCGGGCGATGACGGACGGGGGGACAGCGTGGAAGTCTACGACGTGGCGGACGCGGACGACGGGCACTACCCGCGACCGCCGAGCGTTGGAGAGGGCGGGACACCTGTCCGTTTTGTCATGCACTCAGTCATGCACTCAGTCATGCACTCAGTCATGCGGACCCGGGTCCGGCCAGGCACACCAGCTACAGCAGGAGGCAGCGGGAAATGTCGGAAACGCAGACCGGCGCAGCGCGGCGCGGGGAGCAGATTCTCGCCGTTCTCGACACCGCCTTCGGGGAGCTGCTGGCCGCCGATCCGGCCGCCTTCCGGGTCAAGTTCCGCAAGATGGCGGGCTCGGCCTTCGCCTTCTACCGGGGCACGGCCTGCCTGTTCTACACCGACCTGGAGCGCGAGCAGCGCGGCGGCCCGTATCTGGACGAGCGCACCGGCCGGGTCTGGATCCACGGCGATCTCCACGCGGAGAACTTCGGCACCTACATGGACGCCAACGGCCGCCTCGTCTTCAACGTCAACGACTTCGACGAGGCGTACGTGGGCCCCTTCACCTGGGACCTGAAGCGGTTCGCCGCCTCCGTGGCGCTCATCGGGTACGCCAAGGCGCTGGCCGACGAGCAGATCACCGACCTGGTCCGGATCTTCGCCGCCGCCTACCGGGAGCGGATCCACGCGCTGGCGACGGGCGCGAAGAACGACGAGGTGCCGCCCTTCACGCTGGAGACCGCTCAGGGCCCGCTGCTGGACGCGCTGCGCGCCGCCCGGTCGCTGACCCGCTTCTCGCTGCTGGACTCGATGACGGTGATCCGGGACTTCGAGCGCCGGTTCGCGGACGGCGCGGGCGCGATCGACCTGGACGCCGCCACGCGGTACAAGGTGCTGGCCGCGTTCGACGGGTATCTGGAGACGCTGCCGGAGTCGAGCCTGACCCGCCCCGACTCCTACCGGGTCAAGGACGTGGTGGGCCGCCGGGGCATCGGCATCGGCTCCGCCGGGCTGCCCTCGTACAACATCCTCCTGGAGGGCAACAGCGACGCCCTGGAGAACGACGTGGTGATCTACCTCAAGCAGGCGCAGACCCCGGCGGTCTCCCGGCACGTCACGGACGCCGCCGTGCGGGACTACTTCCAGCACGAGGGGCACCGCACGGTGATCTCGCAGCGGGCGCTCCAGGCGCACGCGGATCCGTGGCTGGGCTGGACCGAGCTGGACGGCGCCGGCCAGCTGGTCGCCGAGGTCTCGCCGTACGCGGTCGACCTGGACTGGTCCGAGATCGACGAGGTGGACGAGATCGCGGCGGTCGTGGCCGACCTGGGCCGGGCGACCGCCACCATGCACGCGGCGGCGGACGACGAGAGCGGCCACTCGCTGGTGCCGTTCTCCACGGAACGGGCGATCGACGCGGCCATCGCGGCCGACGAGGAGGGGTTCGGTGAGCTGCTGGTCGACTTCGCCCACAGCTACGGGTCCCGGGCCCGCGCGGACCACCAGATCTTCGTGGACCTCTTCCGCAACGGCAGGATCCCGGGCCTGTAGCCCCGTGACCGGCCGGGGGCGGGGCCCGTGCTGCGAATCTCAGCTTCTTTTAAGGTCCGCTTACCTCCGCACATGACACACTTTCCGACGATGGACATCTCAGGTACGCAGCTCAGGGTGGCGCGCGCGGCGCTTTTCGCCGCGCTCGTCGTCACCCTGTCCACCGCGTCCCACGTGCTGCTCTCCGGGGTCCCGCTGCCACTGGCCGCGGTCGCCCTGCTGGCGGCGGCCGTCTTCGCCGTGGCGTACGCACTGGCCGGCCGGGAGCGCGGCTTCGGCGCCATCGCGGGGCTGCTCGTCCCGCTGGAGCTGGCCGCCGACACGCTCTTCACCACCGGCCAGCACCTCTGTTACGGGGCGGCCGGCGGGCCCATCGCGGGCCCCCTGCGCTCGGTGGGCTTCGACGTGCTCTGCGGTGGCGGCCAGGCCGGCGCGGCGGGGGCGCAGCTCACCGGCGTCTCCACGGTCGGCACCCCGCTGGCCGGGGTGACCGGTGCGGGCGACCACGCGGCGGCCCTGCTGGCGCAGCCCGGTCCCGCCGTGCCGTGGCTGCTGCTCGCCGCCCATGTGACCCTCGGGCTGCTCGCCGCCGCCTGGCTGCGGCGCGGCGAGGCGGCGCTGGCGGGGCTGCTGCGCACGGCGGCCCTGACGGCGTTCAGGCCGCTGCTCACCGCGGTCGCCGTGGCGGGCCGGAGCCTTGGGTCCGCGCCCCGCCTCCCCCGGGCCGCCGGGCGCGCGCACCCGCGCTTCCCGGCCCGCCTCCTCGTGCACTGCGTGGGACGGAGGGGGCCGCCGCTCATCGCGTACGCCGCTGCCTGAGGGCAGGACGGCCGACGCCGAGCAGCACCCCTTCCACTCCCCACGCATTCACGGAGAACGAAACCATGAGCAAGCGCAACACCCAGGCCAACAAGGCCGCGGCCCGTGAGCGGCTGCGCGCCGAGCGCGAGCGCCAGGCCAAGAAGGACAGGACCCGCAAGCAGCTCGTCGTGGCCGTCTCGGTCGTCGCCGCGCTCGCCGTCGTCGGCGGTATCAGCTACGGCGTGATGCAGCTGAACAAGCCGGACGCCTGGGACGCCGCCGCCGACGCGAAGAACGTCACCGCGCCGAGGAACACCTCGGGCACCGACGGCACCACCGTGGTGATCGGCAAGTCCGACGCCAAGAAGACCCTGGAGCTGTACGAGGACTCCCGCTGCCCGGTCTGCGCCACGTTCGAGCAGGGCGTCGGCGAGACCATCGCCAAGGACGTCGAGGACGGCAAGTACAAGGTCAAGTACATCGGTGCGACCTTCATCGACAACACCGACAACGGTGAGGGCTCCAAGAACGCCCTGAGCGCGCTCGGCGCCGCGCTGAACGTGAGCCCCGAGGCGTTCATGGAGTACAAGGCCGCGCTGTACTCCGAGAAGTTCCACCCGCAGGAGAGCGACGACAAGTTCGCCAAGGACAGCTACCTCATCGAGGTCGCCGAGTCGGTGGACGCCCTGAAGGGCAACGCGGCCTTCCAGAAGGACGTCGAGGACGGTACGTACGACGCCTGGGCGATGAAGATGTCCGCCGCGTTCGACAAGAGCGATGTGCAGGGCACGCCCACCCTGAAGATGGACGGCGAGAAGGTCACCTCCGAGGGCAGCGACAACGCCCCGATGACGGCGGCCGACTTCACGGCCGCGGTGGACAAGGCGCTCAAGGCGTAAGGCTTCCGGCCGGTCGCCGACCGGTGGGCCACCTCCCGGCGACCGTTTCCCCACGGGCGGGCGAACTTCCTCTGTTCGCCCGCCCGTTGGCTGTACGTGCCAGTAGGGTGATGGTCCGTGACCAGCCGACACGTTTCCTCGCCGAGCCGCCGCACGGTCGTCCGGGCCGCCGCCGCGACCGCCGCCGCCGTCCCCGTGCTCGCCACCGCGACCACCACCTCCGCCACCACCGCCTCCGCCTCGGAGGCGACGGCCCTGGCCCCCGCCTTCCTGCACGGTGTCGCCTCCGGTGACCCGCTGCCCGACGGCGTCCTGCTGTGGACCCGCGTCACCCCCGAGCCGGGCGCGGAGCCCGGCTCGGGGCTCGGCGCCGATACGCCGGTGCGCTGGGAGATAGCGGAGGACCGGGAGTTCACCGCGACGGCCGCGAGCGGTACGACGCTCGCCGCGGCCCCCTTCGACCACACGGTGAAGGCCGACGTCCGCGGACTGCGGCCGGCCACGACGTACTACTTCCGCTTCACGGCGGGCACCGGGGACGGCGAGGTCCGCTCCCCCGTCGGCCGCACCCGCACCGCGCCCGCCACCGGGGCGAGCGTGGCGGGGGTCCGCTTCGGCGTGGTGTCCTGCGCCAACTGGGAGGCCGGCTGGTTCTCCGCCTACCGCCACCTCGCCGCCCGTACCGACCTGGACGCGGTGCTGCACCTGGGCGACTACCTGTACGAGTACGGCACCGGCGAGTACCCGACCCAGGGCGCGGCCCTGCGCGAGCACCGGCCGGCCCACGAGATCCTGAACCTGGCCGACTACCGCGCCCGGCACGGCACCTACAAGACCGACACCGACCTCCAGTCGCTGCACGCCGCCCACCCGGTCATCGCGATCTGGGACGACCACGAGTTCGCCAACGACGCCTGGTCGGGCGGGGCGCAGAACCACACCCCGGGCGCGGAGGGGGTGTGGGCCGAGCGGGTCGCCGCGGCCAAGCAGGCGTACTTCGAGTGGATGCCGGTCCGCGCCTCCACCGAGGGGACCGTCTACCGGCGGCTGCGGTTCGGGCGGCTGGCCGATCTGCACCTGCTGGACCTGCGGAGCTTCCGTTCGGAGCAGGCGTCCATCGGCAGCGGCTCGGTGGACGACCCGGAGCGTACGGTCACCGGCCGGGCGCAGCTGGACTGGCTGAAGGCGGGGCTCGCCGGTTCGGACGCGGTGTGGAAGCTGGTCGGTACGTCGGTGATGATCTCCCCGGTCGCCTTCGGTGCGCTCCCCGCCCATCTGCTGGAGCCGATCGCCGGGCTGCTGGGGCTGCCGAAGGAGGGGCTGGCGGTCAACGTCGACCAGTGGGACGGGTACACCGACGACCGCAAGGAGCTGATCGGGCACCTGCGGGAGCGGGGGATCACCGACACGGTGTTCCTGACCGGGGACATCCACATGGCGTGGGCCAACGAGGTGCCGGTGAGGGCGGCGACGTACCCGCTGTCCGCGTCGGCGGCGACGGAGTTCGTGGTCACGTCGGTGACCTCGGACAATCTGGACGACATCCTGCGGGTCGCGCCGCAGACGGTGTCGCTGGTCGCGGCGACGGCCGTCCGTACCGCCAACCGCCATGTGAAGTGGGTGGACATGGACTCGCACGGCTACGGCGTCCTGGACGTCACCGCCGAACGGTCCCAGATGGACTACTACGTGCTCTCCGACAAGACGGCCAAGGACGCCACCTCCTCCTGGACCCGCTCCTACCGGACCCGGCGGGGCACGCAGCGGATCGAGCGCGCGGACCGCCCGGTCCGCTGAGGCCCCGGGCTCGGAAGGGCGCCTCTACAGGGTGGCCAGGAAGCCGAGTGCGACCTTCCAGGTCTGCTCGGCGGCCGCCTGGTCGAAGTCGGGCAGATCGGGGTCGGTGAACAGGTGGCCGGCCCCGGGGTAGCGGTAGATCTCCACGTCCGCGCCGGTGCGCTGCATCTGGAGGTACCAGCTGTTCAGCCAGTCGTGGGACTCGAAGGGGTCCGGGTCCGCGACGTGCAGCTGGACGGGGAGCTCGTCCACCGAGGCGTTCTCGGCGATGTCCGACGTGCCGTGCAGGAGCAGCAGCCCGCGCGCCTTCGCGTCGCCCAGGGCCAGGGTCTGCGCGGTCGCCGCCCCGAGGGAGAAACCGGCGTAGACGAGCCCCTGGTCGGAGTAGGGCGCGGCGGCCAGTACGGCGCGCTTCAGCAGCTCCTCCTTGCCGACCTCCTCCTTGAAGGCCATGCCCTTCTCCACCGTGTCGAAGGTGTGCCCCTCGAACAGATCGGGCACGCGCACCTCGTGGCCGGCGTCCCTCAGACGTGCGGCCGCGGCGTGCACTGCGGGCGTGAGCCCGTAGGTCGAGTGGAAAAGCATGATGTTCATGAGGCCCATGGTGCCAGTTGTGCCTTGATGCTTGGAGGACCGGACCGATGGAGAACGTGCTGCGCCCGCTGATCGTGATCGGCGGTTCCGTGGTGATCCCCCTGCTGGCAGGCTGGCTGGTCGACCGGCTGCTGCTCAGGGCCGACAGCCGCCACCACGAGACCCCGCTGTGGGGTCTGCTGCGGCGCTGCCGGCCACCGTTGCAGGTGGTGCTCATCACCGCGCTGCTGCGCGGCAGTTACCGCCAGTCGGGCGTCGCCTGGGTGTGGGAGCACCGGGTCGGGATCGGTCAGGCCCTCTCCCTGGTGCTGATCGGTGCCTCGGCGTGGCTGGTGGTCCGGGCCGCCGCGACGGTCGTCGAGTCCAGTTACGCCCGGTATGCGACGTCCACCCGCGATCCGGCCCGGGTGCGCCGGGTCCGTACGCAGGTGACGCTGATCCAGCGGGTCGTCATAGCCGTGGTGACGGTCGTCGCCCTCGCCGCGATGCTGCTGACGTTCCCGGCGATGCGCGCGGTCGGCACCTCGATGCTGGCCTCGGCCGGTGTGGTCGGCATCGTCGCCGGTGTGGCCGCCCAGTCGACCCTCGGCAACCTCTTCGCCGGGCTCCAGATCGCCTTCGGCGACATGGTCAGGATCGGCGACACGGTGGTGGTGGACGGCGAGTGGGGCACCATCGAGGAGATCACGCTGACGTTCCTGACGGTACGGACCTGGGACGATCGGCGGATCACGATGCCGGTCTCCTACTTCACCGGCAGGCCGTTCGAGAACTGGTCGCGCGGCGGGGTCCAGATGTCCGGCACGGTCTACTTCCACCTCGACCACGCGGCGCCGGTGGCCGCGATGCGCAGGAAGTTGCGGGACCTCCTCGGTGACATCGCCACCTGGGACGGCCGGGACTGGTCCCTGGCGGTCACGGACACGACCCCGACCACGATCGAGGTGCGGGCCGTGGTCACGGCGAAGGACGCGGACGACATCTGGACGGTGCGCTGCGCGGTGCGCGAGCAGCTGATCGGCTGGCTGCGCGACCACCACCCGTACGCGCTGCCCCGGGTCACCACCTCCCCCGGCGCGCTGCCGCCGGGCGAGCAGTGGGCGGAGCTGACCGGGGCGAAGGCCCCCTCCGGCCGCAACGGGTCCGCACCCTCCCGCGACCTGGACGACTCCAAGGCACCGCGGACCGGACGCGGCTGAGAGCGCCGGTACGTACGGGACGGGGCGGACGAACCCGTAGGGCCCGGGGTGCGGTCGCGGCCGAGATCCCCTACGTTCCGGGCACGGCTGCGGCCGAGGCCCCCTACGTCCCCGGGTGCGCGGCCGTCCCGTACGCCCTGAGGGCCTCAGCGCAGGGAGCGGACGTCCAGATAACGCAGCACCCGGTCCACGACCTCGGGGTCGGAGCCGGCCTCGTTGCGGGCGGAGAGCACCTCGTGGCGGGCGGCCGACATCATCTCGCGCTGGACGCGGCTGACCGCCTTGAACCGCTCGGCGCGCTGGGCGTAGGCCTCGCGCCGCTCCTCGTCGACGATCTCCGGGTTGATCCGGGCCCCGATGTCGTACGCGGCCTTCTGGAGCCGCTCCACGACCTCCTCCGGGAACTCCTCCACCTCCTGGATCTCCTTGAGCCGGTGCTTGGCGGCCTTGGCGGCCCGCAGGGCGAGCTCCCGCTCCAGGGCCTCCTCGGCGTCGGTGTCGGCGCGGACGCCGAGCTTGCGGACCAGCCAGGGCAGGGTGAGTCCCTGGAAGACGAGGGTGGCCATGATCACGCAGAAGGCGATGAAGATGATCTCGTCGCGGCCGGGGAAGGGCTGCCCGTCGTCGGTCTCCAGCGGGATCGCCAGCGCCAGCGCGACGGAGGCCACCCCGCGCATCCCGGCCCACCACATGACGACGGTCTCCCGCCAGCTGGCCGGGATCTCCTCGCTGACGTCCCGCCGGGTGTGCAGCCGCTTGGCGAGCCAGGTGGCGGGCAGCAGCCAGGCCAGCCGGACGCCGACGACGACCGCGACGATGGCGAGCCCCCAGCCGAGCATCTGGAGTTCGCGCCCGCCGGAGGTGCCGAAGACGCTGTGCAGCTCCAGGCCGATCAGCCCGAAGGCCACGCCGGTGACCAGGGTGTCGACGATCTCCCAGAAGGTACGTCCGGTGAGCCGGCCCAGCACGTCGTCGGCGTCGGCGGTGTGCTCGGCGAGGAAGAGCGCGGTGATCAGGACGGCGAGGACGCCGGAGCCCATCAGCTCCTCGGCGAGGACGTAGGCGACGAAGGGCACCAGCAGGCTCAGGCCGACCTGGAGGGTGGCGTCGCCCAGCACCCCCATCAGCTTGATGGTGAGCCAGCCGAGCGCCAGGCCGACCGCGACCGCGACGACGGCGGAGAGGATCAGCTCCCCGAAGGCCTCGGGCAGCGAGAAGGTGCCGCTCACCGCCGCGGCGATGGCCACGTGGTAGAGCACGATGGCGGTGACGTCGTTGAAGAGCCCTTCGCCCTCCAGGATCGAGACGAGCCGGCGCGGCAGTCCGACCGAGCCCGCCACGGCGGTGGCGGCGACCGGGTCGGGCGGGGCGACGAGCGCGCCCAGCGCGACGGCGGCGGCGATCGGCAGCCCGGGTACGACCGAGTTGGCGACCGCGGCGACGGCGGCCGTGGTGACGAAGACCAGGGCGACGGCCAGCAGGAAGATCGGGCGTTTGTTGGCGGCGAACTGGCGCCAGGAGGTGCGCTGCACCGAGGCGTAGAGCAGCGGCGGCAGCAGCGCCGGGAGGATGATCTCGGGCGGGATGTCGACGGTCGGCACGAAGGGGGCGAACGCCATCGCGACCCCGGCGAGCGTCATCAGGACCGGTGCCGGCAGCCCCAGCCGGGCGCCGAGGGGCACCGTGACCACGGCGCCGAGCAGCAGCAGGAGCAGCAGGGCCATCTGATCCACGGGAGGTGCCTTCCGGAGCGTGCGGTTCCGGGCCTCTCACCGGGCGACACACAGGTCACGGCCCAGCCGTGCCCCGGAGTTCCGGCCGGGGGTGAGCGGCCGCCAGGGGCTCGGCCGGGTCGGCGGCCGAGCGGGCCTCCACCCTGCCACGCACGGCTCACGGGGAGGGCGTGACCCCCCGCGCGGCGGGGCCGGGCCGCGCCCGGTTCCCCTCGCGCAGCGGGTTCAGGCGGCCCCGATGGTCCGTCGCATCGACCGGTGCGCGATGCCCGCGTCCGGGAACTCGGGGCCGTACGCGACATAGCCGAGCCGCTCGTAGAAGCCGAGGGCGTGCGTCTGGGCGTGCAGATCGACGGCGGCCAGGCCGAGGCGGGCCGCCTCGTCCTCGATGGCGCGCACCAGGGCGGCGCCGACGCCGAGGCCGCGCGCCTGCCGGGTCACCGCGAGCCGGCCGAGCGAGCCGACGGTGAGGTCTCCGCCGGTCCTGCCGGCCGCGTCGGCGCCGTGCAGCAGCCGCCCCGTACCGAGGGCCGTGCCGTCGGCCGCCACGGCCAGGACGTGCACGGCGGTGGGGTCGTAGGCGTCGTACTCGATCTCCTCGGGCACGTTCTGCTCACCGACGAAGACTTCCTTGCGCACCTGGAAGCAGGCTGCCAGGTCGCTCTCCTCGACGGCCCTGCGGGTGGTGTACGGGGGTGGGACGGCGGTCACTGGCTCTCCGCGGAGATGGTGTCGAGGGCGTGCTGGAGGTCGGCCGGGTACGTGCTGGAGAACTCCACCCAGCCGCCGTCGCTCGGGTGCTCGAAGCCCAGGCGCACCGCGTGCAGCCACTGCCGGGTCAGCCCGAGCCGCTTGGCCAGGGTCGGGTCGGCGCCGTACGTCAGGTCGCCGACGCAGGGGTGGCGGTGGGCGGACATGTGGACCCGGATCTGGTGGGTGCGGCCGGTCTCCAGCTTGATGTCCAGGAGGCTGGCGGCGCGGTACGCCTCGATGAGGTCGTAGTGGGTCACCGACGGCTTGCCCTCGGCGGTGACGGCCCACTTGTAGTCGTGGTTGGGGTGGCGCCCGATGGGGGCGTCGATGGTGCCGCTCATCGGGTCCGGGTGGCCCTGGACCAGCGCGTGGTACTTCTTGTCGACGACCCGGTCGCGGAACTGGGCCTTGAGCAGGGTGTAGGCGCGCTCGGACTTGGCGACGACCATCAGGCCGGAGGTGCCGACGTCCAGGCGGTGCACGATGCCCTGGCGCTCGGCGGCGCCGGACGTGGAGATGCGGTACCCGGCGGCGGCGAGGCCGCCGATGACGGTGGTGCCGCTCCAGCCTGGGCTGGGGTGGGCCGCGACGCCGACCGGCTTCATGATGACCACGATGTCGTCGTCGTCGTGGACGATCTCCATGCCCTCGACGGGCTCGGCCACGACCTGGACGGGGGCGGGTGCCTGCGGCATCTCGACCTCCAGCCAGGCGCCGCCGTGCACCCGCTCGGACTTGCCGGCCACCGAACCGTCCACCTGGACCTTCCCGGCAGCGGCCAGCTCGGCGGCCTTGGTGCGGGAGAAACCGAACATCCTGGAGATGGCGGCGTCGACACGCTCGCCTTCCAGGCCGTCCGGTACGGGCAGGGTGCGGATCTCGGGGTGCGTACTCACCTGTCGAGTATGCCTTGCGCCGGAGGCTCCCCGCGCAGCCCGGTGCGGGTCAGTCCTTGTGCACGGTCCCGTCGGGGTCCAGCCCCTTGAAGGAGAGGATCACGATGAGGATGCCGCCGCACACGATGGCGGAGTCGGCGAGGTTGAAGACGGCGAAGTGCTTGGGGGCGATGAAGTCGACCACCGCCCCTTCGAACACGCCGGGCGCCCGGAAGATCCGGTCGGTGAGGTTGCCGAGCGCACCGCCCAGGAGCAGTCCCAGGGCGATGGCCCACGGCAGGCTGTAGAGCTTGCGGGCCAGCCGGACGACCACCACGATCACCCCGGCCGCGATGATGGTGAAGATCACCGTGAACGCCTCGCCGAACCCGAACGCGGCGCCGGCGTTCCGCAGCGCCCGGAACTGGAGCCAGTCACCGATGATGTCGATCGGCGGCTGGTGCTCCAGCTTGGCGACCACGATCATCTTGGTGACCAGGTCCAGCAGGTAGGCCACGATCGCGACACCGACGAGCACCAGGATCCTGCGCTTGCCCGTGCCCGCGTTCACAGCGGCGTCGGCGGCGGTGGAGCCGCCCTCGTCCGTGTGCTCGGTCTCGGGATCGTCCGGCGTACCGATGATGCGCTCCGCCTCTGCCACGTGAGTCCCTCAACCTAGGTGCCTGACTGAGGACGAGGGTACGACACACCTGTGCGGTTCAGCCGCGCCGCTCCTGCTTCTGTTTGTCCTCGACGCAGAGGGTGGCGCGGGGAAACGCCTGCATCCGCGCCTTGCCGATCGGTTTGCCGCACACCTCGCAGAGCCCGTAGGTCCCCGCTTCGAGCCGGGCGAGCGCCCGCTCGGTCTGCTCCAGCGTCTCCTGGGCGTGGGCGGCCAGCGACAGTTCGTGCTCGCGGGTGATGTTCTTGGTGCCGGTGTCGGCCTCGTCGTCGCCGGCGCCGTCACCGGAGTCCCGCATCAGCCCGGCGAGCGCCGCGCCCGAGGCCTCCAGCTCGCTGCGCAGCCGCACGATCTCGCCGGTCAGCAGCGTCCGGGCCTCGGTGACCTCCTCGGGCGTCCAGGGGTCCTCCCCGGGCCGTACCGCCAGTTCGCCGGGGGCGATCGTGGCGGCTCCACGGGCCGACGGCACGGCCGCCTCCTCCGTACCGGCTGCGGGGCGGCTCTCGCTCTTCTTGGCTACCACCGTGTGGGCTCCCGTCTCCTCGGCGGCCTGAGCCGCCCCCGTGGCCGACTGTGCGGCCGTCTTCGAAGCCTTCTTGGCCACGCTCTTCTTCGTGCTGCTCGTGGTGCTGGGGGTGCTCTTCTTGGTGGCGGTCTTCTTCCCCGCCGCCTTCTTCGCAGGCGCCTTCTTCGCGGCCGTCTTCCTGGCCGCCGTCTTCTTCGTGGGCGCGGGCGCCTTCTCGCCGGCTGTCTCATCAGCTGTCTCGTCGGCCGGTGGCTTCCCTTCGGCCTTCTGCCCGGCCGCGGTCTCTTCCGCCGTCTTCTTCGCCACCATGGCCGCGGCCCCTTCACATATTGTGATCTTGCTCGCGAATCGTGCTGGGACGATAAATCGGCCCCAGCCCCGCGGCAACGGGGCACGCCGCCCTTTCGCCCCTCCCCGTACCCGGTCGTGGCGCGCCTGCATCCGTTGTTCCCAGCTCCCCGCCGGGTAATCCGCCCCAGCACCCCCGCCGACAACTCCGTACGCCCCCGACTGGCCATTCGGGTCACGGCCGGGCCCCGGGTTAAACCGGTCGGCCGTCAGCCGTACGGGCCCGTACACTGGGCCCAGCGGAAGGCTTGGATGGGACGAGTAGCGCCGTACGCAGCCAGCAGCGACCCGGGGACGGTGGGAGCCCGGGGGCGAGCGCGTCGTGAAGATCACCCCGGAGCCGCCGGAAGAACGCCTCGGACCGAGTGGGCCCCGCCCACGGGTGCAGGGCCAGTAGACCCGGCACCGCGACCCCAATGAGGGGGCCACGGGCACACGCCCGGGGCCAAGGAGGGTGGTACCGCGGGAGCGCCAGACGCTCTCGTCCCTCCGACGGAAGTGGAATACGTCCGCCGGAGGAAGCCGCACATGACATCGCCGCAGTACCGCCAGGTACCCGCCCAGGTCGACCTGCCCGCGCTGGAGCACGCCGTTCTCGACTTCTGGCGCGAGAACAAGGTCTTCGCCAAGAGCCTGGACCGGTCCGAGGGCCGCCCCGAGTGGGTCTTCTACGAGGGCCCGCCCACCGCCAACGGCATGCCCGGTGCCCACCACATCGAGGCCCGCGTCTTCAAGGACGTCTTCCCCCGCTTCCGCACCATGCAGGGCTACCACGTGGGCCGCAAGGCCGGCTGGGACTGTCACGGCCTGCCGGTCGAGCTGGCGGTCGAGAAGGAGCTGGGCTTCAACGGCAAGAAGGACATCGAGGCGTTCGGCATCGCCGAGTTCAACGCCAAGTGCCGTGAGTCCGTGACCCGGCACACCGACGCCTTCGCCGAGCTCACGACCCGTATGGGGTACTGGGTCGACCTGGACGACGCCTACCGCACGATGGACCCGGAGTACGTCGACTCCGTGTGGTGGTCGCTGAAGGAGATCTTCAACAAGGACCTGCTGGTCCAGGACCACCGCGTCGCCCCCTGGTGCCCGCGCTGCGGCACGGGCCTCTCGGACCACGAGCTGGCGCAGGGGTACGAGACGGTCGTCGACCCCTCGGTCTTCGTCCGCTTCCCCCTCACCTCGGGCCCGCTGGCCGGCGAGGCGGCGCTCCTGGTCTGGACGACCACCCCCTGGACGCTGGTCTCCAACACGGCGGTCGCCGCGCACCCCGAGGTCCGCTACGTGGTGGCGACCGACGGCGAGGAGCAGCTCGTCGTCGCCGAACCCCTCCTGGAGAAGGCCCTCGGCGAGGGCTGGGAGGTGACCGGCCGGTCGTTCACCGGCGCGGAGATGGAGCGCTGGACCTACGAGCGCCCGTTCACGCTGGTCGACTTCCCGGCGGAAGCCCACTACGTGGTCAACGCCGAGTACGTCACCACTGAGGACGGTACGGGTCTGGTCCACCAGTCCCCCGCGTTCGGCGCCGACGACCTCGTGGTCTGCCGCTCCTACGGCCTCCCGGTGGTCAACCCGGTCCGCCCGGACGGCACCTTCGAGGAGGACCTCCCCCTGGTCGGCGGCGTCTTCTTCAAGAAGGCCGACGAGGCGCTCACCGCGGACCTGGACGCGCGCGGCAAGCTCTTCCGCCACGTCCCGTACGAGCACAGCTACCCGCACTGCTGGCGCTGCCACACGGCGCTGCTCTACTACGCGCAGCCGTCCTGGTACATCAAGACGACCGCGATCAAGGACCGTCTCCTTCAGGAGAACGAGAAGACCAACTGGTTCCCGGATTCGGTCAAGAACGGTCGCTTCGGCGACTGGCTGAACAACAACGTGGACTGGGCGCTCTCCCGTAACCGCTACTGGGGCACCCCGCTGCCGATCTGGCGCTGCGAGGACAACCACCTCACGTGCGTGGGCTCACGAGCGGAACTCACCGAACTGACGGGCACCGACCAGTCGTCGCTCGACCCCCACCGCCCGTTCATCGACGAGATCACCTTCACCTGCTCGCACGAGAACTGCCAGCTGGAGGCGTACCGCGTCCCGGAGGTCATCGACGCCTGGTACGACTCGGGTTCGATGCCGTTCGCGCAGTGGGGCTACCCGTACAAGAACAAGGAGATCTTCGAGAGCCGCTACCCGGCGCAGTTCATCTCGGAGGCCATCGACCAGACCCGCGGCTGGTTCTACACGCTGATGGCGGTCGGCACCCTGGTCTTCGACAAGTCGAGTTACGAGAACGTCGTCTGCCTGGGCCACATCCTGGCCGAGGACGGCCGCAAGATGTCCAAGCACCTGGGCAACATCCTCCAGCCGATCCCGTTGATGGACCAGCACGGGGCGGACGCGGTGCGGTGGTTCATGGCGGCGGGCGGCTCCCCGTGGGCGGCGCGCCGGGTCGGCCACAACACGATCCAGGAGGTCGTCCGCAAGACGCTCCTCACCTACTGGAACACGGTCGCCTTCCAGGCCCTGTACGCCCGCACCTCCGACTGGGCCCCGTCGGCGGCCGACCCGGCCCCGGCGGAGCGCACGGTCCTGGACCGCTGGCTGCTGAGCGAACTCAACGCGCTGGTCGACCAGATGACCGTCGCGATGGAGGGCTACGACACCCAGCGCGCCGGCAAGCTGCTCTCGGCCTTCGTCGACGACCTCTCCAACTGGTACGTACGCCGCTCGCGCCGCCGTTTCTGGCAGGGCGACAAGGCGGCGCTGCGCACGCTGCACGAGGTCGTCGAGACGGTGACCCGGCTGATGGCCCCGCTGACCCCGTTCATCACCGAGCGCGTCTGGCAGGACCTGGTCACGCCGGTCACCCCCGACGCCCCGGAATCGGTCCACCTGGCCACCTGGCCGAAGGCGGACCTGTCGGCGATCGACCCGGCCCTCTCCTCCCAGATGGCGCTGGTGCGCCGCCTGGTGGAGCTGGGCCGGGCGACGCGCGCCGAGTCGGGCGTGAAGACGCGCCAACCGCTGTCGCGCGCACTGGTGGCGGCGAGCGGCTTCGAGGGGCTCTCCCCCGAGCTGCGCGCGCAGATCACGGAGGAGCTGAACGTCACCTCGCTCGCCTCGCTCTCGGAGGTGGGCGGCTCGCTGGTCGACACGACGGCCAAGGCCAACTTCCGGGCCCTGGGCAAGCGGTTCGGCAAGGGCGTCCAGGCGGTGGCCAAGGCGGTCGCGAACACGGACGCGGCGGCGCTCTCCCTGGCTCTGCGCGAGGGCACCGCGTCGGTGGAGGTGGAGGGCGAGACCATCACCCTCTCCCCGGACGAGGTCATCATCACGGAGACCCCGCGCGAGGGCTGGTCGGTCGCCTCGGACTCGGGCGCGACGGTCGCCCTGGACCTGGAGATCACCCCGGAGCTGCGCCGCGCGGGCCTGGCCCGTGACGCGATCCGCCTGATCCAGGAGGCCCGCAAGAACAGCGGCCTGGACGTGGCGGACCGCATCGCCGTCCGCTGGACCTCGACGTCCCCGGCGACGGTGGAGGCCCTCACGGAGCACACCCCGCTGATCTCGGACGAGGTGCTGGCCGTGGACTACGCGGAGGGCGAGGCGGACGACACGTACGGTGCGGTCTTCGAGGACGAGGGCCTGGCACTGACGTTCCGCCTGCGCAAGCAGTAGCCGGTACGTCTGAGAGGGCCCGGCCGGATACGTCCCGGCCGGGCCCTTCCACGTACCCCCTCAGGGGCTCCGCCCCCGAACCCCCGCGCCTCAAACGCCGGCGAGGCTGGAAGATGTCCTCAAGCGCCGGACGGGCTGGATATGGCTACCACCGCC
>NZ_JBEYKR010000110.1:0-24395 GCF_040703535.1 Streptomyces sp. NPDC007346 | reverse complement strand
GGGCGGGGGGGGGTTCGGGGGGGGGCCGCCCCTCCGGGGTGGGGGGGGGGGCGGCGGCGGGTGTCCTGGGGGGCGTCGCCCCCCCCACGTCCGCCGGGGCATGACGCTTCTCGATCATGAAACCGACCGGACCGCCGCCGCCACCCTGGTCGTCCGCGCCTTGGAACCCCTCGTACGGGCGGAGGCGGGAGCCGAGGCACCCGCCGCCGGTCTCGACCCCGCCGACCTCGAACAGACCGTATGGCTGCGGCTGCTGGAACGCCCCGCCCCGGCCGTGCCGCCCCGCGACCCGGCCCGCTGGGTGCGCGACACCGTCCGCGCGGAGGCCCGCAGGGGGCGCCGCACGGCCCGGCGGGAACGCCCGTACGCCGGAAGGGAACCCGCCGCCCCACCCGCCGGCGGCCCCGAACGGGCCGCGCTCGGGGCCGCCGAACGCCGGGCCCTGCGCGCCGCGATGGCCCGGCTGCCCGAACGCTGCGCGCGGCTGCTGGAGGCGATGCTGGCGCCCACCGACCCGACCTACCGGGAAATCGCAGGGGAGTTGGGTATGTCACAGGGGAGTTTGGGCCCGATCCGTTCCCGTTGCCTTGGATGTCTGCGCAGAATGCTGGCGGCGGAGGTTGTCGCCCCTGAGCTGCGGGGGAAGAGTGCGGTAGACAACCGGGTGAACAGGTGAGCGGGAGGCGTGCACACATGGGCATGAGCGTGATCATCTCGGCGGCGACGGCACAGGACGTGGAGCAGATCTTCCGGCTCCAGTACCTCTGCTTCCAGAGCGAGGCGCAGCTGTACGACAACTACCGGATCGACCCGCTCGTCCAGACCATCGACGAGGTACGCGGCGAAGTCGCCGACGACGTGGTGTTCGTGGCCCGCCTCGGGGACGAAGTCGTCGGCTCGGTACGCGGATTCACCGACCCGGACGGCACGGGCCAGATCAACAGGCTCTGCGTGCACCCCCGGCTCCAGGGACACGGGCTCGGCACCCGGCTGCTGACCGCGGCGGAGGCGGCCCTGGCGGCCGACCGCGCGGTCACCCGCTTCCGGCTGCACACCGGACACCGCAGCGAGAGCAACCTCCGGCTCTACCGCCGGGCCGGTTACACCCAGGTCGGAGACGTCACGGGCGCGGACGGTGTCCGGCTCATCCTGCTGGAGAAGGAAGCCGCGGCCCAGGAGTTCGTGGCCAGCGCCTGACCCGGCCGGGCCTCGCCGGACCCGGCCCGGCCTCGCCGCGCGGCGAGGCCTCAGGCCGTCCTGGCGCGCCGCAGCCAGATCATCCCGGTGACCGGCAGGATCACCGGGATGAACAGGTACCCCATCCCGAAGTCCGACCAGACGGTCGCGTCGGGGAAGGCGCTCGGCTCGGCCAGCGTCCAGGCGCCCACGACCAGAACGCCCAGAAGCTCGGCGGCGCAGCACACCAGCGCCGCCCGCCGGGCCTTCTCGCCGCCCCGCACCAGCGAATACGTGATGAATCCGTAGACGACGGCGGCGAACGCCGAGAGCACATAGGCCAGCGGCGCCCGGTCGAAGTCGACGATCATCTGGACGATCGAGCGGGAGGCCGCCGCGACCGTGAACACGCCGTAGAACCAGACCAGCACCCGGCCGGGACCCGTGCCCAGTTCGAAGGACGGCTTCGGGGCGGTGGCGGGGGGCTGGTCCGGGCGCCGGTCGGTGTCACTCATGTCAGTTTCCCCAGATGTCGTAGAGCCGTACTTCGAGGACCGCCAGCACGAGAGAGCCCGCCGCCACCGTCACCGAGCCCCAGCGGGTCCGCTCGGACAGCGACAGGACGCCGGCCGCCGGAACGGCCGCGAACGACCCGATCAGATAGGCGATGAAGACCGCCATCCCCTGCTCCGGCCGCTCCCCGCGCGCCAGCTGCACGATGCCCACCACCAGCTGGGCCAGGGCCAGGACGGTCACGACGGCCATCCCGATGAAGTGCCAGTCCTTCGTCGGCTGGTCCTTGTAGGCGGCGTGTCCGCACCAGGCGGCGAGGGCGAGCGCGGTCACGGCGACCGCGACCGTCAGGGCGTGAAGCATGTAGCGAGGGTATTACGGCCCCGCCGCCCGCCCGCCTGCGGCCCCGCCCCGGCCCGGCCCGGCGGCGGTCCGGTGCCGGCGCCGTGGTGGTGCCGTGAGGGCGACCGTGGCCTTGGCCACAACGACCACCCCGACCGGCCCTTCCGGCACCCGCCCACGGGCCCGTACGACCCCCTCGGCCACCCTCGTATGCGCAGGTCAGAGCAGGTTCGCCGGACATCGGAAAGTCGATCCGACGTGCCGCTGCCGACCGTCCACGGCTGTCCGGTATGCGGACGGCCGGGTTCGCGCCGCTGTTACGTCTGTTTTACTTGGGGCCATGACCACGACGAGCAGCCGCACCCTTGCGACCGAGGCGATCAGTACGCCCGGTGCTCGTTGTATGTGTCGAATGCGCGCCTTCTGAGGGCCCCCGCCTGAGCCTCGCGCCCCGAAGCGAGACTGAGCCTGCGCCGCTCGCCCCCTGTGGAACGAGCCGCCCGAGCATGCGCTGTTCCCGGCCGACCGCCGGGGCCGGCCGTGCTGAGACGTCACCGGCCGACCGGCCCGAACAGTCTCTTCAGACGATTGCCCCGTGCCCGGCGGACACCGCGCCGCGCACTCGACAGTGACGGAAACCCCTGTGATCACCACGACGGGCCTCACGAAGGTCTACCAGTCGCGCGACCGTGAGGTCACCGCGCTCGACGGAGTCGATCTCCACGTCCGCGAGGGCGAGATATACGGCGTCATCGGCCAGAGCGGCGCCGGGAAGTCCTCCCTCATCCGCTGCGTCAACCTGCTGGAGCGCCCCACCTCGGGCACGGTGACCGTGGCGGGCCAGGACCTCACCGCCCTCGCCGGGCGGGGCCGGCGGGCGAGCGCGGAACTGCGCGCGGCCCGCACCCGCATCGGCATGGTCTTCCAGCACTTCAACCTGCTGGACTCGCGCACCGTCCTGAGCAACGTGGAACTCCCGCTGGAGATCCTCGGGGTCTCCGGCCAGGAGCGCACCCGCAAGGCCAAGGACCTCCTCGACCTGGTCGGCCTCGCCGACAAGGCGAAGGCCTACCCCAAGCAGCTCTCCGGCGGCCAGAAGCAGCGCGTGGGCATCGCCCGCGCCCTGGCGGGCGACCCCAAGGTGCTGCTCTCGGACGAGGCGACCTCCGCCCTCGACCCCGAGACCACCCGCTCCATCCTCCAGCTGCTGCGCGACCTCAACCAGCACCTCGGCCTGACCATCCTGCTGATCACCCACGAGATGGACGTCGTCAAGACGATCTGCGACTCCGCCGCCCTCATGCAGCGCGGCCGGATCGTGGAGTCCGGCACGGTCGGCGGACTGCTCGCCACCCCCGGCTCCGAGCTGGCGAGCGAGCTGTTCCCGGTCGGCGGGGCCGCCACCGGACCCGACCGTACGGTCGTGGACGTCACCTTCCACGGGGAGGCCGCCACCCAGCCGGTGATCTCCCAGCTCTCGCGTACGTACAACATCGACATCTCGATCCTCGGCGCCGCGATGGACACCGTCGGCGGCAAGCAGATCGGCCGGATGCGTATCGAGCTGCCCGGCCGGTTCGAGGAGAACGTCGTCCCCATCGGCTTCCTGCGCGAACAGGGCCTCCAGGCCGAGGTCGTCGAGGACGCGGCCGGCCCGAAGAGCCCCGCCGCGACGGACGCGACCGGCGTCGTACCGGAGCAGACGCCCGCCGTGATCACCAAGGAGGTCGTCAAGTGACCTGGTCCGAGATGCAGCCCCTGCTGACCCAGGGCACCTTCGACACCCTCTACATGGTGCTGTGGTCGGCGCTGGTCACCGTCGTCGGCGGACTGCCGCTCGGTGTGCTGCTGGTCCTCACCGACAAGGGCGGACTGCTCCAGAACACCGTGGTGAACAAGGTCATCGGCGTGATCGTGAACATCGGCCGCTCGCTGCCCTTCATCATCCTGCTGATCGCCCTGATCCCTTTCACCACCTGGGTCGTCGGCACCTTCATCGGCCCCACCGCGATGATCGTGCCGCTCGCCGTCGGCGCCATCCCGTTCTTCGCCCGGCTCGTCGAGACGGCGATCCGGGAGGTCGACCACGGGCTCGTCGAAGCGGTGCAGTCGATGGGCGGCTCCATCCCCACCATCGTCCGCAAGGTGCTCCTGCCCCAGGCCCTGCCCTCGCTCGTCTCGGGCGTCACCACCACCCTCATCGTGCTCATCGGCTACTCCGCGATGGCCGGTGCGGTCGGCGGCGAGGGGCTCGGCTCCAAGGCCGTCACCTACGGATTCCAGCGCTTCGACAACCAGTTCATGCTGATCACCGTCGCGCTCCTCATCGTGCTCGTCAGCGTGATCCAGCTGATCGGCGACATCGCCGTCCGACTGCTGGCCCGCCGGGGCCGCACCGCCTCCTAGAGGCCGCGGCCCCGGGCACCCCTGAACTTCCCTTCCCCACCGAGCCCGAACTCCTTGTCCGGGCGCACCACCACCACAAGAAAGAGGCACTCTTCGTGCGTAAGAACATCAAGATCACCGCAGCTGTCGCTTCCGCCGCCGCCCTCGCCCTGGGCCTGAGCGCCTGCGGTACGGACTCCGACCCGGCCTCCTCCAAGGGCGACGGGGCCACGGCCGACACCTCCAAGGCCCTCGTCGTCGCCGCGTCCCCGACGCCGCACGCCGATATCCTGGACTTCGTCAAGAAGAACCTGGCGGAGAAGGAGGGCCTCAAGCTGGAGGTCAAGGAGTTCACGGACTACGTCCTGCCGAACACCGCCACCCAGTCCGGCCAGGTCGACGCCAACTTCTTCCAGCACAAGCCCTACCTGGACGACTTCAACGAGAAGAACAAGACCACCATCGTCCCGGTCGTCAACGTGCACCTGGAGCCCCTCGGTCTCTACTCCAAGAAGATCAAGGACCTCAAGGACATCAAGTCCGGCCAGACCGTGGCCATCCCCAACGACACCACCAACGGCGGCCGCGCCCTCCAGCTGCTCGCCGAGAACGGCCTGATCACGCTCAAGGACGGTGTCGGCAGCGCCGCCAAGCTGAGCGACGTCACCGACAAGAAGGGCCTGGAGTTCAAGGAGCTGGAGGCCGCCACCGTGCCCCGCGCCCTGAACGACGTGGACGCCGCCGTCATCAACGGCAACTACGCCCTGGAGGCCAAGCTCTCCCCGGCCGAGGACTCCCTCGCCCTGGAGAAGGCCGACGGCAACCCGTACGCCAACTTCCTCGCGGTCAAGGACGGCAACGAGAACGACCCGCGCGTCGAGAAGCTCGCCAAGCTCCTCAACTCCGACGAGGTGAAGAAGTTCATCGAGGACACCTACCAGGGCTCGATCACCGCCTCCTTCGGCGCCCCGGCCTCCTCCTGACCCCCACCAAGTCCTGACCACCGTCAGGCACTTGACCGACGGAGCCCCGCCCCTTCCCCCGGGAAGGCGCGGGGCTCCGTCGTGCCACCCGCCCATGCACACCACGGACCCGATGCTGCATGCTGTGTTTTTACCCGGTCTTCGCTTTTACCCGGACCTCTGTATGGAGCTGCGCATGACTACCACCTTTCCGTCCGTCTCCATCAGCACGGACAGGTTGGTGATGCGCCCCTTCGACATGGCCGACATCCCCGCGTACATCGAGATGATGAACGACGAGATGGTCACCGCCTGGACCGACGGGCCGCACCCGTACACCCAGGTCGACGCGGAACGCTGGGTCCGCAGAATCGCCCCCGGGGAACGCACCTCGGGCCACGGCATCGCCCTCGCCGTCACCGAGTTCCTCACCCAGCGGCTCGTCGGCAGCGTCCACCTCCTCAACACCGACTGGCGCACCCTGGCCACCGAGGTCCGCTACATCACCGCCCCCTGGGCCCGGGGCGAGGGGTACGCCACCGAATCCGTGCTGGCGGTCGCCGAATGGCTCTTCCGCGACCAGGGCTTCGAACGCATCGAGCTGCGCACCCCCGCCGACAACACCGCCGCCCAGCAGGTCGCCCAGAAGCTGGGCTGCATCAGCGAGGGCGTCCTGCGCAACGCCCGGATCGCCCGGACCCAGACGGAGGACGGCGGCTGGACCGACATCCGCACCGACCTGATCGTGTGGGGGCTCCTGCCCGAGGACCTCGAAGGTGTCGCCGAGCAGCTGGCCGACGCGGGCGGTTACGGCACGTACAACGACTGGAAGTGACCCCGAGGCCCCGGGCCGGACCCCGGTCCGGACCAGGTACTCTCACCCCTGCCCGTCACCGCGGGGTACGCCCCGCTCCCTCCGACACCCCAGGAGACAGACGACGATGGCCGACCGGGTCACGGTGATCGGCTGGGACGGCTCGCCACTGACCAGAGCGGCCACGGCCGCGCTCTCGGCCGCCACGCTCGTCGCGGGCGCCGCCCACCACCTGGCCCTGCCCGAAGTGCCCGAGAACGCCGAACGCATCCGCCTCGGCAGCGTCGACCTGGCCGCCCGCCGCATCGCCGGCCACCGCGGCAGCGCCGTCGTCCTCGCCGACGGCGACCCCGGCTTCTTCGGCGTCGTCCGCAGCCTGCGCGCCCCCGAGCACGGCCTCGAGGTCGAGGTCGTCCCCGCCGTCTCCGCCGTGGCCACCGCCTTCGCCCGGACCGGGATGCCCTGGGACGACGCCCAGATCGTCGTCGCCCACCCGCGCACCCTGCGCCGCGCCGTCAACGTCTGCCGGGCCCACCACAAGGTCGCCGTCCTCACCTCACCGGGCGCGGGCCCCGCCGAACTGGCCCTCCTCCTCGAAGGCGTCCACCGCACCTTCGTGATCTGCGAGGAGCTCGGCTCCGACCGCGAACGCGTCACCGTCCTCACCTCCGACAAGGCCGCCGACCACGCCTGGCGCGACCCCAACGTCGTCATCGTCATCGGCGGCGGCCCCGAGACCACCGCCACCGGCGCCTGGATCGCCGGCCGCCGGCCCGCCTACCCCCAGGGCGTCCGGGGCTGGGCCCTGCCCGCCGAGGCCTACCGCGAGGCCGGCGCCGAACGCATGCGGGAGCCCGGCGAGGGGGAGTCCCCGAACCTGCGCGCCGCCCAGCTGGCCGGCCTCGGCCCCCGCACCGGCGACCTGGTCTGGGACATCGGCTGCGGCAGCGGAGCCCTGGCCGTGGAGGCGGCCCGCTTCGGCGCGGCCGTGCTGGCGGTGGACGCCGACCCGGGGGCCTGCTCCCGTACGGACGCCACCGCCCGCGCCTTCGGCGTACCGCTCCAGATCGTCTGCGGCCGGGCCCCGCACATCCTGGAACGGCTGCCCGAACCCGATGTCGTACGGGTCGGGGGCGGCGGTGTCCCGGTGGTCAGGGCGGTCGTGGACCGGCGCCCGGAACGCATCGTCACCCACGCCTCCACCCGGGACGAGGCCGAGGCGCTCGGCGCGGCGCTCACCGGCAACGGCTACACCGTCGCGTGCTCACTGCTCCAGTCCGTCGACCTGGACACCGAGGCGTGGACCGAGCGTGAACGGTCCGTCGTGTTCCTTCTCTCCGCACGGCGTTCGGACCTCGCCCCCTGACCTTTCGGCCCGGTACGGGAGGTAGGCTGGCCGATTGTTGTACCGCGCCCGGACGTTCGTCGCTTCGTTCGTCAATGTCCGGAAAAGTGGACTGTTTTGGTCCGCTCTGTGGTACGGCACCAACCGGGGGACGCGCGACGTGGCGCAGTCCACAGCGAGCCGTGGCGGAACTGCCTGCCGCGGCGGCGAACGGCCGCGAGAATAAGAAGAGGTCCGCGGGCGTTTCGTGCCGCGCGGCGAGCCCGCTCGTTCTTCACGACGAGCACCGGCGTGCCGTGGTTCGGCGTCCCGGGCGAAGGGCCGAAGGAGCACTGACGATGGGCGAGGGGTACGCATGACTGACACCGGCCAGATCCCGGGCGAGGGACTGCCGGAGAACGCAGGCATGGTGGAGCAGCCGGGCATCCCCGCCCCGGACGCCTACACCTTCCTCGACCCCTCCGAGCACGCACCCGAGGACGACGACCTCCTGCTGATGCCGGCCTCCCAGGGCGCGTGGAGCGACCCGCAGCCGGTCCAGCCCCAGGCGGCCCCTCAGACCGCCCCCGCAGCGGCTCAGCCCGCCCCCGAGCAGGCCGGGCAGGCCCCCGCCCCGGCTCCCGCCGTGCCGCCCGCTCCGGAGCACGCCGCCGCACAGCAGTTCCCGGACCAGCGGCAGCCGCAGTACGCGACGCAGCCTCAGGTCCCCGCGCAGGGCCAGGAGGCCCAGCTCCCCGCCGAGGCGCACGGCACCCAGGTCTCCGCGGGCCGTGACACCGGCTCCGTCGACCTCGACGGTGTACGGATCCCGGCCCCGGCCCCCGCCCCGGTACAGACCCCCACCCCGGTCGGCGCGCACGCGCAGGCCCCCGCCCCGGCCCGCCGCCCCCTGCACCGGGGCCCGGCGTCGGCCGAGGCCCCGTCGTACGGCGGCGGTACGCAGGGCGGCGGAGTGGTCCGCTCGCTGGCCGACCGGGGCCCCGCCGGAGCGGTCCGCACCGCGCCCCCCGCCCGTCACGCGAGCCCGCCGCCGGCCGGCCCCGAGTATGTCCACGCCCCCGTCGGCGAGGCCCCGGTGCTGCCGGGCCCGCAGCTGGGCGAGATCCCGCCGCAGGGGGCGGCCCCGTGGGGCCCGCCGCCGCAGCAGCCGCAGCCCGAGCCGGAGGCGACGGCCGCGGTGGAGCCCCAGGAGCCGGTGCAGGCCGAGCAGCCGGTGCAGGCGGCCGTGGAGGCCCCTGTCGAGCCGGTGCCGGTGGGGGAGCCGGAGGCGGCGGCAGAGGGTGAGCAGGTCGTGGAGCCGGAGGCGGAGCCGGTGATCGAGGCCGTGGCTGAGGCCGAGATGCCTGAGGCGGCGGTCCAGCCCGAGGCCGTGGCGCCGGTCGAGGCCGAGGCGGTGGCCCAGCCCGAGCAGGTCGGGCCGCGGCCGGTGGAGCCCGAGGCCGCTGTCGAGGCCGAGGCTCCTGCCGAGCCGGTCCAGCAGCCGGAGACGGCGGTCGAGCCCGAGGCGGTCGCTCCTGTGGAGCAGGAGCAGCAGGAGCAGCCGGTCCAGCTTGAGCAGGCGGTTCAGACGGAACAGCCGGTCCAGCTTGAGCGGGCGGTTCAGCCGGAGCAGCAGGTTCAGCCGGAGCAGTCGGCCCAGGCCGAGGCGGTCGCTCCCGTACAGCAGCTTGAGCAGCCGGTCCAGCAGCCTGAGGCTGCGGCTCAGCCCGAGCAGGTCGTCGCGCAGCCCGAACCGGTGCAGCAGGTGGCGGCCCCGGCAGAAACGGTCGTTCCCGAGCCGGCCGCCGAGGAGGCTCCCGCCGAGCCGGTCGCCGCCGAGGCTCCCGCCGAGCAGCCCGAGGCTCCGGTGGAAGCGGCGGTCCCGACGGAGCTGCCGGCCGAAGTACCCGCCGAGGTGCCCGTGGAGGTGCCGGCAGAGGCGCCGGTGCCGGACGCGGCCGTTGATGCTCCGGCCGAGCCCGGAGCCCCGGCGGTCCCGGTGGATGCCTCCGTGCCGGAGCCCCCGGCTCCCGTACAGCAGCAGGCTCCCGCCGCCGAGCCCGTACAACCGGCGGAGGCCGTCGAACCGGCCCCGGCGCCAGCGGTCGACGAGGCAGTGGAGGCTGTGGAGGCCCCCGAGCCCGCCCCCGCCACCGCCGCGCCCATTGAGGTGGAGCCCGCACCGGCAGCGGTGGCCGAGCCCGCGGCGGAGCCGGAGCCCGTACAGCCCGCCCCCGCCCCCGTCCTCGCCGTCGGTCCGGAGCCGGTAGCCGTGACGGACTACGAGGACGGCACCGGGCCGGAGGTCATCGAGACCCCGGAGCTGGAGGAGCCGGTCGAGCAGCCCGCGGCGGAGACGGCCCCCGAAGAGCCGTTCACCCCGCCCGCCCCCGGCTACGACGACGCCGAGCGCGAGGCGGTGCTCCGGGTCATGCGCGAGCGCCGGGACATCCGCAACGGCTTCCGTAGCGACCCGATTCCGCACGAGGTCCTGCTCCGGGTGCTGGAGGCCGCGCACACCGCCCCGAGCGTCGGCCACTCGCAGCCCTGGGACTTCGTCGTCATCCGGTCCGCCGAGACGCGCCGTTCCATGCACGAACTGGCCCAGCGCCAGCGTGAGGCGTACGCCAAGTCGCTCCCCAAGGGCCGGGCGAAGCAGTTCAAGGAAATGAAGATCGAGGCGATCGTCGACACCCCGGTCAACATCGTCGTGACCGCCGATCCCACCCGTGGCGGCCGGCACACCCTGGGCCGTCACACGCAGCCGCAGATGGCCCCCTACTCCTCGGCGCTCGCCGTGGAGAACCTGTGGCTGGCCGCCCGTGCCGAGGGCCTCGGCGTCGGCTGGGTCAGCTTCTTCGACGAGCGCGAGATGGTCCGGGCGCTCGGTCTGCCCGAGCACCTCGAAGTCGTGGCGTATCTGTGCGTCGGTTACGTCGACGAGTTCCCCGAGGAGCCCGAACTGCTTCAGGCGGGCTGGTCCAAGCGCCGCCCGCTCTCCTGGGTCGTCCACGAGGAGACGTACGGCCGGCGCGCGCTGCCCGGCGAGGAGCCGCACGACCTGCTCCAGGAGACGATCTCCGCCATCCGCCCGCTGGACGCGAAGGCGCTCGGCGAGGCGTGGGAGCGGCAGAAGCGGATGACCAAGCCGGCCGGTGCGCTCGGCATGCTGGAGATCATCTCCGCGCAGCTGTCCGGGCTCTCGCGGATGTGCCCGCCGCCGATCCCGGAGCCCGCGGCCGTCGCGATCTTCGCCGGTGACCACGGGGTGCACGCCCAGGGCGTCACCGCCTGGCCGCAGGAGGTCACCGCCCAGATGGTGGCGAACTTCCTGGGCGGCGGAGCCGTCTGCAACGCGTTCGCCGCGCAGGTCGGCGCGGAGGTCTGCGTCGTCGACGTCGGCGTCGCCACGGAGCTGCCCGCCACCCCCGGGCTGCTGCCCCGCAAGGTCCGCGCCGGTACCGCCGACTTCACCACCGGCCCCGCCCTCACCCGCGAAGAGGTCCTGGCCGCGATCGAGGTCGGCATCGAGACCGCCCGCGACCTGGTGGCGGCGGGCAACAAGGCGCTGCTCACCGGCGAGATGGGCATCGCCAACACCACCGCGTCGGCCGCGCTGATCTGCGTCTACACCGGGATCGACGCCTCCGAGGTGACCGGCCGGGGGACCGGCATCAACGACGAGATGCACGCCCGCAAGGTCGACGTCGTACGCCGGGCGCTCGACCTCCACCAGCCGGACGCGTCGGACCCGATCGGCGTGCTCGCGGCGGTCGGCGGCCTGGAGCACGCCGCGATGGCGGGCTTCCTCCTCGGCGGAGCCTCCCTGCGTACGCCGGTGATCCTGGACGGTGTGAGCGCGGGCGCCGCGGCCCTGGTCGCCCGAGCCATCGCCCCCGAGGCGATGGCCGCCTGCATCGCCGGCCACCGCAGCGCGGAGCCCGGCCACATGGCCGCCCTGAACAAGCTGGGTCTGCGCCCGTTGGTCGACCTGGACCTCCGTCTGGGCGAGGGCACCGGCGCGCTGCTGGCGCTGCCGATCGTGCAGAGCGCGGCGCGGGCGATGCACGAGGTGGCGACGTTCGACGCGGCGGGGGTGACGGAGAAGTAGCCCGGGACGGCTGTTCCGGCCGCCCCGGCTTCCCGTCCAGCCTTCCCGCCCCGGCTTCGCCCTCAGCCCCGTTCCAGCCCCTCCGGGGTTCGAGGAGCGGGGCCGGGGGTGGAGCCCCGACACCTCAGCCCGTCCGGCGCTTGAGGACGAAGGGGGCCCGGGGCGCAGCCCCCGGTTCGGGGAGGGGCGGGCAGGGGAACAGCCCGCCGCGGGCGCCCCCACCCCCAGGACCCGCCCCCCGCCACCCCGTATCCTGTCCCCCACCCAGGAACCCCGCTTCCGCACGTCACAGCCGCTCCACAGCCGCAGCGGCCCCTACGCAGCACCCCGCACGAGGAGCCCGCACCGCCATGGCCGAGCACGCAGATCACGCCGATCACCCCGCGTACCCCGTCGGACTGCGCCTGCACGGCCGCCGCACCGTCGTCATCGGCGGCGGCCAGGTCGCCCAGCGCCGGCTGCCGCAGCTCATCGCCACCGGTGCCGCCATCACCCTGATCTCCCCGTCCGCCACGGCCTCCGTCGAGGCGATGGCGGACGCGGGGGAGATCCGCTGGGAGCGCCGCCGCTACCAGGACGGCGACCTCGCCGACACCTGGTACGCCCTGGTCGCCTCCTCCGACATCGCCGCCAACGACGCCGCCTCCGCCGAGGCCGAGCGCACCCGCACCTGGTGCGTACGGGCCGACGACGCCGAGGCGGCGACCGCCTGGACCCCGGCCACCGGCCGCAGCGAGAACGTGACGGTCGCCGTCCTCACCACCACCTCCCAGGGCCGCGACCCCCGGCACTCCGCCGCCATCCGCGACGCCATCGTCGAGGGCCTGCGCGACGGCACCCTCGCCGCCCCGCACCACCGCACCCACGCCCCCGGCGTCGCCCTCGTCGGCGGCGGCCCCGGCGACCCGGACCTGATCACGGTGCGGGGCCGCCGCCTCCTCGCCGAGGCCGACGTGGTCATCGCCGACCGCCTCGGCCCCCGCGACCTGCTCGACGAACTGCCCCCGCACGTCGAGGTGATCGACGCGGCGAAGATCCCGTACGGGCGGTTCATGGCCCAGGAGGCGATCAACCAGGCGCTGATCGAGCACGCCAAGGCGGGCAAGGCCGTGGTCCGGCTCAAGGGCGGCGACCCGTTCGTCTTCGGCCGCGGCATGGAGGAGGCGCAGGCGCTGGCCGCCGAGGGCATCCCCTGCACGGTGGTCCCCGGCATCTCCAGCACCATCTCCGTCCCCGGAGCCGCCGGCATCCCGGTCACCCACCGAGGGGTGGCCCACGAGTTCACCGTGGTCAGCGGCCATGTCGCGCCCGAGGACCCGCGCTCGCTGGTCGACTGGGAGGCCATCGCCCGGCTGCGCGGCACCCTCGTCCTGCTGATGGCCGTCGACAAGATCGGCGCCATCGCCGCCGCCCTCATCGCCCACGGCAAGGACCCGAACACCCCGGTCGCCCTCGTCCAGGAGGGCACCACCGCCGCTCAGCGCCGGGTCGACGCGACCCTCGCGGACGTCGGCGAACGGGCGGTCGCCGAAGACGTGCGCCCGCCCGCGGTGATCGTCATCGGCGACGTGGTCGCGGTCGGCCCGGACGCCGCACCGCGCCCGGACCGGCCGTCTGCCGAATGACGGCGGACCTCTCCGCCCCTCCCACCAGGTAACCCGCGGTTACGCGTCCCATCCCAGGCGTTGACCCCGCAGACCGGACAGGCAGTAGCACCCCGTGGCAGAACTCATCACCGTCGACGACCCCGACGACCCGCGCCTGAGCGACTACCTCGGACTGACCGACGTCGAGCTGCGGCGACGGCGCGAGCCCGCCGAGGGCCTCTTCATCGCCGAGGGCGAGAAGGTCATCAGACGAGCCCGGCAGGCCGGGTACGAGATGCGCTCGATGCTGCTCTCCGCCAAGTGGGTCGACGTCATGCGCGACGTCATCGACGAGGTCCCGGCCCCGGTGTACGCGGTCGCCCCGGACCTCGCCGAGCGCGTCACCGGCTACCACGTCCACCGGGGGGCGCTCGCCTCCATGCAGCGCAAGCCACTGCCCACCTCCGGCGAACTCCTCACCACCGCCCGCCGGGTGGTGGTCATGGAGTCGGTCAACGACCACACCAACATCGGGGCCGTCTTCCGCAGCGCGGCCGCCCTCGGCATGGACGCCGTCCTGCTCTCCCCGGACTGCGCCGACCCCCTCTACCGGCGCTCGGTCAAGGTCTCCATGGGCGCGGTCTTCTCCGTCCCCTACGCCCGGCTGGAGGCCTGGCCGACGACGCTGGAGACCGTACGGGAAGCGGGGTTCCGGCTCCTGGCCCTCACCCCCGACCCTCAGGCCACCAGCATCGACGAAGCGGCCCCGCACCGGCTGGAGCGGGTCGCGCTGATGCTGGGCGCGGAGGGGGAGGGGCTGTCCCCAAAGGCGCTGAGGGCGGCCGACGCGTGGGTCCGCATCCCGATGGCGCACGGCGTCGACTCACTCAACGTCGGCGCGGCGGCCGCGGTCGCCTTCTACGCGGTGGCGACGGGCCGCCCGGAGAGCTGAGACCGGCCCGACCGAGGCCGAGGCCCGGGGCGGGCGCCGACCCAGGGGCTGTCTGACCGTTCGGCGCGGGCGGGCGGGCGAGGCTCGGCACGGCGCCTCGCGGCGTTGCCGAAAAGCCCTGGTAGCTCCGCCACGAGGACTCTCCAGCGCGTTGCGACGCACCGCACCGGACGCCGAGGCCCCTCCGATCCTGATCCGCCGGACACGCCCTAGCGCGGCTCGGCCCGCTCGTGGTCCCGCAGCTGTTCCCCGGCCTGCGCGATCTGGGCCACCCGCTCGCTTGCGCCCAGCCCGCGCGCCGGCCCCTGGCACCCTTGCGCCGCCGCGATCCCCAGCGCCACCAGCAGCGTCACCACCACGAACACCACCAGCCGCTGGCGCAGCAGCCGTGGATTGGCCGGACGCCGCCCCGCCGAGGTCGTCCGGGCCCCGGGACGGGTCCCCGGCCTGCCGTTCGTCGCGCCCGGCCGCTTCCCGGAACCGGTGGTGCCGCGCTGCGGCCGGGACCCTCCGGTGCGCGGCGCCCCCGAACGCGAGGGGGCGGGACGCCGGCCCCGCTGCGGGCGGGCCGCCGAAGAGGGGCCCTCCGCACGGCGGGTGTGCTGCTCGGTGTACGGGCCGTCGAGCCGGCCGGTGGGGCGGTCCGCGTCCTGGGCCGAGCGCTGGGCGGGCGGCCGGCTCTCGTGCAGGCCCTGCGCCTCGCGCGCCGCGATCTCCTTGAGCCGCATGGACAGTTGGAGCGTGCTCGGCCGCTCCTCCGGGTCCTTCGCCAGACAGGCCCTGATCAGGGGGGCCAGAGCGTCGTGCACCCCGTGGAGCTGCGCCTCCTCGTGCACCACGCGGTAGAGCATCACCTCGGAACTGCCGTGCCCGAAGGGGGAGTCGGCCATCGCCGCGTACGCCAGGGTCGCGCCGAGCGAGAAGACGTCCGTCGCGGGCGTCACCGCCGCGCCCCGGACCTGCTCGGGTGCGAGGAAGCCGGGCGACCCCACCGCCGTACCGACATGGGTCAGCGTGCTCGCCCCGGTCGCCCAGGCGATGCCGAAGTCGATGATGCGGGGGCCCTTGGGGGAGAGAAGGATGTTCGAGGGCTTCAGATCGCGGTGGACCACGCCCGCCTCGTGCACGGCGACCAGGCCCTCGGAGAGCGCCGCACCGATCGAGGCCACCTCGGCCGCGGCCAGGGGGCCTTCCTCGGCGACCTTGTCGTGGAGGGAGGGGCCGGGCACGTACTGCGTCGCGAACCACGGGCGGTCCGCCTCCAGGTCGGCGGCGACGAGCCGGGCCGTGCAGCCGCCCCGGATCCGCCGCGCGGCGGACACCTCGCGCGCGAACCGCGAACGGAACTCCTGGTCCTCCGCCAGGTCGGGCCGGATCACCTTGAGGGCCACCCGTTGGCCGCGTCGGTCGGAGCCGAGGTAGACCACGCCCATGCCGCCCGCGCCGAGTCGCCGGTGCAGCCGGAACGAGCCGACGAGACGCGGGTCCTCGCGCCGGAGCCGCATCATCGCCATCGTCTGCCCATCCCCGCTGCCTGGTCCGCCTGACGAGGCACAGCTTACGTACCCCGCGCCGGGTGCGCTCAGAGGCCGCGCCCTCCCCGGGGATTCGATTGCCCCTCTCCTAAGGCGGACGTGAAGCGCGGTCAGGGGACGGTGGTTCCGGGCCTGTCGGTCGTGGCGGATGGCAAAACCCTGTTGGACAAGGGCTGTTGGATCACGCCACGGTGGCCGGGAAGAGATGGCCGGCGAGGGCGGGGATACCACCCGGGCGTACAGGGTGACGCCCCTCGGCGGCAGCCGGGGAACGTCACGCACCCTCCTTCGGAGGGTGCGGGGAGTGAGTGAAGTCACCCGATGGGAACCCCTTCCGAGGGGTGGTGTCCCCCCTGCGTCCCCTCCGGGATGACCCCAAGACCGCGTGGGCCGTCTCCACCCAGGGGAGTACGCCGACCGCCGGCGGCTCATCCTCCGGGAGGCCCGGGATTCGGTACGCGGGCATGACGCCCCGTGCTCACCGGTTACCTAATGTTGAGGTCAAGCGGCGGGCGCAGCACTCGTCCCCCGAGGTCACACGCCCGTCGCTCCACATCAGGTCAGGAGAGGAACCATGTCGGACACGGCAATGCGGTCCATGATCCGTACGCAGGGACGCAAGGCCTACGCCTCGTTCGGCGCCCGCCCGTCCGGCACCCGTCACCCCTTGGTGGCGACGGCCATGGTTCTTCCCCTGGCGGCCCTGCTCGTGGTCGCCTTCGGCGGCTGGGACGCGGTGGTCACACAGGCGTCGTCCGTGGCTGTGATGCTGGGGCGCTGAGCGGCGCCCGGGGTCCGGAAGAGCGGTCCGGACCCAGGTGTATCGGGCCAACAGCCCCGTGGGGACGGGGGTGCGGCGGACGGCAGCGTTTGTCCGGTCAGCTGGGGAGCTGACCGGGCATCGCGCTGTTCGGGCCGGTTTCTGCGTCGGGGGGTTCCTCGTGGCCGCCTTCCCCGACCGTGGCTGCTTTCCGGGGAGCAGCCCCCGTGCTTCGGGCGGCTTCCGTGCCAGGCGGCTTCCGCGTCGAGTGGCCTCCCTGTCGGGCGGCTTCCGCCTCGGGCGGCCTCCGTGGCGGACGGTCTCCTCGTGGCTGGAGACACGCCGGTAGGGGCCGGGCGCGGCCCGCGTAGGCGCCCCGCCCGACGGGCTCTACCGCCCTGAGGCCCGCCCGCCGCGTACGCTCGGCAGGGTCCGATGTCAGGGCCGGGACCGATCGCCGCCGGGGGAGCCGTTGCGTACCACCTCAACCTCAGCCGCCCGCGAGACGGCAGCCCGCGAGACAGCCGCCTGCGAAACAACCGGCCGCGAGACGGCCTCCCGCGAAATGACCGGCCGCGGAACGACCACCCGTGAGCCGGCCGCCAGTGAGCCGGTCATCCGTGAGTCGGTCATCCGTGAACTGGGCGCCCTGGCCCACCGCCTCCACCACCCGCCGGGAACCCCCTGCGCCTGCGAGCCGCCCCAACTCCTGGCCGACCGGCCGGACGGCACCGTGGTCCGCAGCGGCCCGGTCGTCGCCAAGGCCCACGCCGCCGACATCGACCGGGAGGCCCTGGCGGCCCGCCTCGCCCTCGCCTCGGCACCACAGCTGACCGGTGTCCTCCTCCCGCCGCTCACCACCCCGGACCCGGACGGTACGACGGAGGCGGCCCCGCGCCGCCCCGTCACCTTCTGGCCGTACGGCACCCCCGTCGACCCCAGGGCCCCCGACGCGGCCCCCTGGGCCGAAGCCGCCGTCCTGCTCGCCCGCCTCCACCGAACCGTTTCTCCGCTCCCCGCCCCGCCGATGCGCGGCCCGGTCAAGGCGGCCCGCGCGCTCGCCCGGATGGCCGCCGCCCTCCCCGGCGACGACGCGGTCCTCCCCGTACAGGCCGCCTGGCACGCCCTGCCGGCCTGGGCCCGGGGCGAGGCCGCGCCCCCCGCCGCACGGTCGGGCTTCCTCTGCCACGGAGACCTGCACCTGGGTCAGCTCGTCCGCCATCCCGCCCCGGACGGGCCCTGGTTGCTCATCGATGTGGACGACGCGGGCCGGGGGGACCCGGCTTGGGACCTCGCGCGGCCCGCCGCCTGGTACGCGGCCGGGGTGCTGGCCCCGGAGGACTGGCGGCTGTTCCTGGAGGCCTACCGGTCCACCGGGGGGCCCGCGGTGCCGGCCGAGGGGGACCCGTGGCCACAACTGGACGTCCCCGCCCGCGCGCTGACGGCCCAGACGGCGGCCGTCGCCCTCGCCAAATGCGCGGCGGAGGGCCGGGAGCCGGACGAGATGGAGCAGCTGATGATCGATTCCTGTACCCGAATCGCTACGCTGCCACCCGAGTTGGCGGCCGGGTGCGCATCGTAGGGTGAACGGACCGCGGCCGGACAGGCTTTCCGGCGGCGGCACGACGAGGGCGAGGAGCCGAGCCGATGATGCAGTGTCCCAAGTGTCACGCGCAGATGCAGACGTACAACCGCAACGGTGTCCAGATCGAGCAGTGCAGCGGCTGCCGGGGCATATTCCTGGACTACGGCGAGCTGGAGTCGCTGACCCGCCTGGAGTCGCAGTGGGCCCAGCAGGCCCCGCCCCCGCCGCCCGCCCCGCAGCCCTACCCGGCGGCGGCCCCTCCCGCCCACGCCCCCGCCTGGGGCGCCCCGCAGCACGGTGGCGGGTACGGCGGCCATTACGGCCACCGCCGCCAGAAGGGCTTCGGCCGGATGCTCTTCTCCTCCTGAGAACCGTGAGTCCTCGAGGGCTACGAGTCCTTGAGGACCACGAGTCCTGAGGACTACGAGCGCGACGGAAGAACCCCCGGTCATGGAGACGACCGGGGGTTCTCGGTGGTGCGCGATACTGGGATTGAACCAGTGACCTCTTCCGTGTCAGGGAAGCGCTCTCCCGCTGAGCTAATCGCGCGGGGATCCTGCGGGTGCTGCCGTACTGCGGGGCCTTGCTGAGTGTGCTGCGTGCGCGATACTGGGATTGAACCAGTGACCTCTTCCGTGTCAGGGAAGCGCTCTCCCGCTGAGCTAATCGCGCGGGGATCCTTGCGGACCGATGATCCTTGCGGATCAGTGGACGATACTGGGATTGAACCAGTGACCTCTTCCGTGTCAGGGAAGCGCTCTCCCGCTGAGCTAATCGTCCTTGGAGGTGGAGACGGGATTTGAACCCGTGTAGACGGCTTTGCAGGCCGTTGCCTCGCCTCTCGGCCACTCCACCAGGGATGGGTTCGGGAAGACCCCCACCTTCTGCGAGCGGACGACCAGGTTCGAACTGGCGACCTCAACCTTGGCAAGGTTGCGCTCTACCAACTGAGCTACGTCCGCTTGTCTTTCCCGGACCGCTTGCGCGTCCCGGCGACGTGTTGAACTCTAGCGGATTCCTGGGCCAGTACAAAAACGCGTTTGCGCAGCTTGCCGCCGTACCGCCACCCCGGCGCAGGTCATCGCGGGCGGTCCTAGACTCAGCAGGGTGTTTCCCCTCGCTCCCATGGCCCGCTTCGGCGGCCTCGTCGCCTCCGGTCTCCGGGACGTGACCCACGATCCCTCGGCTCTCGACTCGTCCGGTTTCTGGGCGGTATGCACCGACTTCGAGGGCCGTACCGTCTGCGCCCGCTTCTCCTCCGTACGCCGGGAGGAGGTGCCCGCCCCCGTGCCCGGAGCCTGGCGCGGTCCCGCCGCCGGCGCGTGGACGACCTCGCTGGACCGTGACGCCTACATGGCGGGCGTACGGCGGATCCGTGAACACATCGCCGCGGGCGAGGTCTACCAGGCCAACCTCTGCCGGGTCCTCTCCGCGCCGCTGCCCGAACCCGGCCGGGCCGATGTCGACGCCCTGACCGCCCTGCTGGCGCGCGGCAATCCGGCGCCGTACGCAGGAACGATCCGCCTGCCCGGCCACGGGGTGGAGGTGGCCACCGCCTCCCCCGAGCTGTTCCTGCGCCGGGACGGGCGGACCGTGGAGTCCGGGCCGATCAAGGGGACGGGGCGCACCGAGGACGATCTGCTGGAGAAGGACCACGCGGAGAACGTGATGATCGTGGACCTGGTCCGCAACGATCTCGGCCGCGTCTGCGCCACCGGCAGCGTCACCGTCCCCGACCTCTGCGTGGTGGAGAAGCACCCGGGCCTCGTCCACCTCGTCTCCACCGTGCGGGGCGAGCTGGCCGACGGCGCGGGGTGGCCCCAGCTGCTCACGGCGGCGTTCCCGCCCGGCTCCGTCACCGGGGCGCCGAAGTCCAGCGCGCTGCGGATCATCGAGGAGCTGGAGCGCTCGCCGCGCGGGCCGTACTGCGGCGCGGTCGGCTGGGTCGACGCCGACCGGTCCACGGCCTCCCTGGCGGTGGGCATACGGACGTTCTGGATCGACCGGACCGGCTCCGTGCCGCTCCTGCGCTTCGGGACCGGCGCCGGCATCACCTGGGGCTCCGACCCCGGGCGCGAGTGGGACGAGACCGAGCTGAAGGCGTCGCGGCTGCTCGCTGTAGCGTCGGGCACGTTCGAGGAGACAGGAAGGACCACGTCATGAAGATCTGGGTCAACGGCGGGCTGCGGGATGCCGAGGACGCCCGGCTGTCGGTGCTCGACCACGGGCTGACCGTGGGCGACGGCGTCTTCGAGACGGTCCGCACCAGCGAGGGCCGGCCGTTCGCCCTCACCCGCCACCTCGACCGGCTGACCCGGTCCGCGCGCGGCCTCGGCCTGCCCGACCCGGACCTGGACGAGGTCCGGCGCGCCGCGGCGGCGGTCATCGAGGCCAACCCCGTACCGCTGGGGCGGCTGCGGATCACCTGCACCGGCGGGCTCTCCCCCCTCGGCTCGGACCGGGGCACCGCCGGGCCCAGCCTCGTCGTCGCGCTCGACGAGGTGCACCGCCGCCCGGACACCACGGCGGTGATCACGGTCCCCTGGACCCGTAACGAGCGCGGGGCGCTCACCGGGCTCAAGACCACCTCGTACGCCGAGAACGTCGTCGCCCTCGCCCGTGCCCGCGAGCGGGGCGCCTCCGAGGCGCTGTTCCCGAACACGCGGGGCCGGCTCTGCGAGGGGACCGGGACCAACGTGTTCGTCGTGCTGGACGGCCGCATCCACACTCCGCCGGTCGCCTCCGGGTGCCTCGCGGGGATCACCCGCGCGCTGGCCGTGGAGTGGACCGGGGCCGAGGAGAGCGACCTGCCGATGGAGGTGCTCGCCGAGGCCGACGAGGTCTTCCTGACCTCGACGCTCCGCGACATCCAGGCCGTGAACCGCGTCGACGACCGGGAGCTGGCGCCGGAGCCCGGTCCGGTGACGGCCAAGGCCATGCGGATCTTCGAGGAGCGGGCCGGGAACGATCTGGACCCGTAGCCGGACCGGTCATGGACTCCGGTACGGGCACGAAAAGCGCGTGACGCGCGGGTGTCCAGGGGATACAAAGCTTTGATGACCACGACACTCCGGCCGTCCGGGCCGCTTCAGCAAGGCGCCGACGGAGCGCGGGCGCGCACCTACGACGTCTGTGACAACGGGCGTCCCGTCGGCGCCGTATCGATCAGCACCGATGCCGCGTTCGGCGCCGCGGCCGGGGTGGTGCGCTCCCTCGCCGTCGACGAGGCGCGGCGCGGGCGTGGCCGGGGCACCATCGCCGCGCTCGCCGCCGAGGAGGTGCTGCGGGGATGGGGGTGCACCCAGGTGCGGGCGGAGGTCCCGGCCGAGAACGAGCCCGCCCGGCGGCTGGCGACGGCCCTCGGCTACACCGAACGCAGCCGCAACATGGTCAAGACCCTCGGCCCGGACACCGCCCGCCTTCCCGAGGGGCTCACCTCACGCCCGATGAGCGGGCAGGAGTACGCGCACTGGCTGGACAAGGCGGTGCGGTCGTACGCGCAGGAGTGGGTCGACCGGGGCGTACCGCCCGAGCAGGCCCGCCTCAAGTCCGAGGCCGACCACGCCGGGAACCTCCCGGACGGCCTGGCGACCGAGGGCGTGCGGTTCCGCGTGCTGGTCCACGGCGGCGAGGTCGTCGGCCACGTCTGGCTGGCCCTGCGGGAGCTGGAGCCGGGCAGGACGGCGGGCTTCGTCTTCGACGTCGAGGTGCGCGAGGAGCACCGGGGCCGCGGCTTCGGACGGGCCCTGATGCTCCTCGCCGAGGACGAGACCCGCTCCTGGGGCCACGACCGGCTCGGCCTGCACGTCTTCGCCGCCAACACCCCGGCGCTGCGGTTGTACGAGTCCCTCGGCTACGCGACGACGCGGTACAACCTGGCCAAGGCGCTGTAGGCGGCCTCAGCCTCTCCCCGGAAGCCGGAAGCCGGAAGCCGGAAGCCGGAAGCCGGAAGCCGGAAGCCGGAAGCCGGAAGCCGGAAGCCGGAAGCCGGAAGCCGGAGTCGTCAGAGGTCAGAGGTCAGAGGTCAGAGGCCGGAGTCGGAGAGGTCGGCGTCGGACGTCAGGCCTGTGCGGCCAGTAGCCGGTCGATGATCTCCTCGATCCGCTCGCGCAGCCCCTCCTGGCTCTTGCCGCCGTCCAGCCGCTCGTCGCCGATCACATAGGTGGGCGTGCCGGTGACCCCGATCGCCTTGCCCTCGGCCTGGTCGGCGTCGACGATCAGCAGATGGCGGCCGTCGATGAGCGCGGTGTCGAACTCCTCCGCGTCCAGGCCCAGCCCACGGGCCACATCGAGCAGCACCGGCTCACCGGACTTCGCCAGCTCCTCGGTCCTGGCCAGGAGCGCCTCGATGTACGGCCAGTCCCGGCCCTGGACGGCGGCCTCCTCGGCGGCCTGCGCCGCGGCGTAGGCGTGCTTGTGCTTCTCCAGCGGGAAGTGGCGCAGCCGGATCTCGACGCGGTCGCCGTACCGGTCACGCACGGCGCGCACATCGCCGAGGGCCCGGTGGCAGTCGGGACATTCGAGATCGCACCAGATGTCGAGGACGACCGGTTTCGCGGGGGTGGAATCGCTCATGGGCCCAGTCTTTCAGGCCGTGCGGACAGCTCCCAATCGGCACCTGGGGAGGAGTCCGGCCCTGAAATGTCCCTGAAGTGGTCCGGCGCCGTGGCCTCCGTGCCGGTCGTCGGTGCAGGATGGAGGGGACGTTTCCCCTGCGCCTGGAGGCCCCGATGCTTGCCGAGACCATCTGTTCCGCGGCGTCGGCGGCGGGCCTGGGCGTCGCCGCGATCACCGCCTACCGCAAGCGGTTCCTCACCGCGACCAGGATCGCCGCCTACTCCCTCGTCCCGGTCGGGCTCGTCCTGACCGGCGTCGTCGCGTGGGTCTCGGGCATCGCGTTCAAGCCGAGCGTCTGGGTCGGCTTCGGCGTGCTCGGCCTCGCGTGGCTGCTCTTCATGACCACTCGTGCCGTCGAGCGCCGAGGCGGCTCCACCCGTGCGGAGCGCAAGGCCGCGCGGGCCGCCGGGCGCGACGAGGCCGTCGCCCCGGGCGCCTCCGCGCCCTCGCTCGGCGCCGGTGGCCAGGCCCGGCCGCAGGCGGCGGCGAAGCCGAAGCAGAAGCAGGAGGCCGCCCCGGCCGGCGAGGACTTCAGCGACATCGAGGCGATCCTGAAGAAGCACGGCATCTGACCTACGGGCGGCTTTCGTCGCTCCGGGGCCCGAATACCTGATGGCATCTCGGACGCCGGAGCGAATCCGGAGGGCCACGGGACGGTGAACTACCGGGGAAATGAGACCGGTTGATCGCCAATCGGGTCCCGCGTGAGTCATGATCACCCCGAGATGGTGGACACATCCCGGGGCGAAGCCCCCGCACCCCCTGCCGAAGAGCCCCGTGGCTGCCTCTTCGCGCTTTCCCAGCCTCCCCTGATGATCTTCCTCGCGGTGATCGGGAGCCTGCTGCTGATGGCGGCGCTGCACGACCTCTTCCTGTTATGAACAGCCGTCCCGGTGACTCGGCCTCCGGACTCCCGGCGGCTCAGGCCCCGGTCTCCCGGCGTCAGGCCCCGGCCTCCCGGCGCCGGGCCCGGTACGCGGCGACATGGAGCCGGTTGCCGCAGGTGCGGCTGGAGCAGTAGCGGCGGGAGCGGTTGCGCGAGAGGTCGACGAAGGCGCGCCCGCAGCCGGGGGCCTCGCAGCGCCGCAGACGTTCCTGTTCGCCGGCCACGATGATGAAGGCCAGGGCCATGCCGCAGTCGGCCGCGAGGTGGTCGGCGAGCGAGGCGTCGGGCGCGAAGTAGTGCACGTGCCAGTCGTAGCCGTCGTGGTCGGTGAGCTGGGGCGTGGTCCCGGCCGCGGCGACGAGCCCGTTGACGAGGTCGGCCGCGGTACGGGCGTCGGGGGCCGCGAAGACCTCGGCGAAGCGGCCGCGGACGTCCCGTACGGCGCCGAGGTCCTTCTCGCCGAGGGTGCCGACGCCGCTGATGTGGTGCCGCTCGGCGAAGGCGTACAGGGCCGCGACATCGGCGAGCCCGTCCTCCGGCCCGTCCACGAGTCCGTCCGTGCGGCCGTCCTCGGGCGGCTCGCTCTCCGGTGCGGTGTTCACCAGATCGACCACCGTGTCGAGGGCGATCCGGGTGTCGTGAGGGATCAGCACGCTTCGCTCCCTGGCCTCCGGCGGGCGGGCGCCTGCCGATGGCGGCTGACTCTACTGGCTCACCCGGCCGCTGCCCGGCCCGGTGCGGCCCGCGAGGGAGCGGAGAGCCCGGTGGAAGCCACCGCCGTGCTGCCGGGGCCGTGGCGCACGCACAGGCGCCGTCACCGCGGTGGATTCCGCGGCGCCGGCGCCCG
>NZ_JBEYKR010000109.1:0-24447 GCF_040703535.1 Streptomyces sp. NPDC007346 | reverse complement strand
CTCCGGGGGGGGCACGAGCGCGGACCCGCGGATGCTCACCGCCGGGGAGCGGGGCCGGCCGGCCGGCCCCCCTTGATTTACTGCCAGCCCCCCCGCCCCCCAGGCAACGAACCCGGGCGCCCGAGGCGGATGTGTCAGTAGGGGTTCACCCGTCACCCTCCGGCGGTACGAGGTCGGGGCACAGCGAATGCCCGCACCGGCAGGGCGGCCACCGAAGGGCAGCACCGGGGACAAGGTCGCCGTCGTCCTGGCCGGGGTCATCTTTCGGAACGATGAGGACTCCGTCGCTGCCCAGCTCTCTCATGAGTCGAGAGAGTCTCCGCCGACCACCACTGCTGTCCACCATCTCGAACGCACCCCTTCAGTCCTGGGACTACAACCGTCAGCGACCTCACTGTTACTCGCAGTCCTGGGACTGTCAAGTGGATCGTTGCTGTGTTTGACTGCTCCTGTTGAGAGGAGCGACGCATGGCGCCCAAGTGGCGAGACCTGGCCGACAAGCTGGCCGAACGCATCAGGAGTGGCGAGTACGCGCCGGGCCAGCGATTGCCGCACATCAGGGATCTCGTGGCAACGGGCGAGGGCTCCAAGTCGACGGTCCATGCGGCGTACAAGGCATTGGAGGCGGAAGGCCTGGTCACTTCCTCGCGTGGTCACGGCACTGTCGTACGGCCGCCGGCCGCTCTCAAGCGGCTGGGCATCGACCGCTACGACAAGGCGAAGTGGCGCGACGGCGACGAAGTCGCCTTCATCGCGGACCGGGTCGCCTCGGGACGACCGCACAACCGTGGCGACCAGACGCAGACGGTCAGCCGTATCCAGGCCTCAGCGGTCATTGCCGCTGCACTTGGACTGCAGCCCGGATCCGCCGTATACGCGCGTGCTCGCCTGGTCAAGGAAGGCGGCCATCCCACCCATGCTCTGATCAGCTACTACCGACCCGAACACGTCGAGGGCACCCGACTCGTCGACCCGGCGCCCGGCCCTGCAGGCCGTGGTGGAGGGTTCCGCGTCCTGTACGACGCCGGGTACGAGATCGATCACATGCGCGAGGATCTCTTCGCCCGCTCCGCGACACCGGAGGAGGTGAAGCTGCTCCAGCTTCCAAGTGGTGAAGCCGTGGTAGAACTCCACCGAACCGCGTTCACCGCTGACGGAACAGTGGTCGAGTTCGCCATCGGTGTCCATGCCGCATCCAGGTTTCGGTGGACGTACGAATTCACGGTGCCTGACTCGGCACGGAAGAAGGGCCGGCCATTTTGATCACTGCCCAGTCGTGGGCCGATGCCCGGCAGGTGTGGGACCACCACCTGATGCGTCACACAGCCCGCCCCTGCTCGGCCGTCGTCGGGCTCGGCAGCCACGACCTCGGGGTGGCCGACGCATGTGCGGAGTTCTACCTGCGCGGGCTGGCCCCGGTCATCGTCTTCACCGGCTCGACCAGCCCCACCACCCGCGCACGGATGCCACGCGGAGAGGCCGTGCACTACCGGGAGCGGGCCCTCGAACTCGGCGTGCCGAAATCCGCCGTGCTGGTCGAGCCGAAGGCGCGCAACACCGGGGAGAACATCCGCTTCTCGCGGGCCGTTCTCGCGGAGGCCGGTGCGGATGTGGACTCCGTACTGCTGGTCAGCAAACCGTACGAGGAGCGGCGCGCGTACGCCACGGCCCGCAAGCTGTGGCCGGACGTGGACGTCGTCAGCGCGTCGAGTCCGATGACGTTCGAGGAGTATGTGGACTCGATCGGGGACGATCGGCTGGTCATCGACATGCTCGTCGGGACCCTCCAGCGGCTACTTGTCTACCCGGCGCACGGTTTCATGATCGAGCAGCCCATCCCGAACAACGTGGCGGCAGCGTACGAGCGGCTGGTCGAAGCCGGATTCACGAGTCGGCTGATCTCGTAGACCGCGTCGTCTGCGGCACCCGGCCCATGAGTCCGGCCGCACCTCACACTGGGCGTATCCAGGGCAGCACTCCAGCGCCTGGGTCGGTTTCCGTAGCGGCGCCGACAGCTTCAGGTCGCCGAATGCGGCAGCGCCTCGTGCATCATGCCGATGGGGTAGCAAGTGGGAATCCAGGTGGCTACCCCGCCAGTCGGAGATGGCCCGACGGGCGCAGTCGCTGCGCCCGTGCACTCGGCCCCCATCCGACGTCACCCCGGGAGTGCGGCCGCCCCACGCGAGGCGACCGCTTACCCGGAGCAGTCCCAGCTCTCTACCGCCGCGCGACGGTCGGCACCGCCACCCCGTCCTCCGTCACGTGCTTCACGCCGTCGTCGGTCTTCGTGATCGTGAACGCGTCCAGGGTCTCCCCCACCTCCTTGTCCGTCGTCGAGTTGTCGTCCCACTTGGCCGCCACCACCGCCTCGTAGCGGATCGTGTCCTTGGTGACCGTGATGCCCTGGAACGTCGACGTGTGGGCCTCGCGGGCCACCTGGGTGGCGCCGTTGCGGGTCCAGACGTTGTCGTCGGCCGGGGACAGTTCGTAATACTTCGGGCCTGCCATCGCGACCGTGTATACCGGGCCGGTCGTCACCCCGGGTGTGTCCGTCGCGTCCGCGTTCACGTAGCCGCGGGCGTAGACGTGGTCGTGGCCCATCAGGACCAGGTCGATGTCGTTGCGCTGGAAGACCGGCAGCCACGCGTCGCGGATCGGCTTCTCGTCGCGGCCGACCGCTGCCGAGAAGACCGGCTGGTGGAAGGTGGCCACCGACCACTTGTTGGGGTTGTCCGCCAGGATCTGGTCCAGCCAGCGGGCCTGGAGGTCCAGCCAGAGCTTCTGCGGGTCCGGGCAGCCGGACGAGCAGGGAGGGAGATCGGGCGGCGTCATCAGTTCGCGTGCGTCGTGCGTGCTCGCGTTGAGGGTGATGAAGCGGACGCCCTGGTAGTCCGTGTAGTAGGCCGTTTCGGTGATCGACTTCGCCATGTGGGCCTCGTATGCCGCCCGTTGACGCTCGGCCGGTGTGTCGTCCTTCGCCGGTACGGCCGTGGGGCCGTTGGCCGGGTACGCGAAGGTGGACTTCCACGTCTTCAGGAACAGGTCCGCGTTGTACTCGTGGTTGCCCGGCGCGGCGATCACGTTCGTCGTCTGGCTGTGGCCGTTCATCGCACCGAACCACTCGTCCCACAGGCCGTCGTTGCCGCCCGAGTCCACCAGGTCGCCCGCGTTGACGCTGCCGATCGCCTGCGGGAAGCGCTTGTACGCCTGGTCGACGACCGGAGCCCACTTCGCCTTCAGGTCGTTCTGGGCGTCGCCGAAGTAGAGAAAGGTGAACTCCTCGCCCGGGTCGCCGGCGGAGGTGAAGGTGTAGGTCTCGCTCAGCTTGGTCCCCGTGCCCACTCGGTACGCGTACGGCGTCCCCGGCTTCAGGCCCCCCATCACCGCCGAGTGCGTGCGCGTCGGGACCCCGTTGCTCAGCAGCTCCTCGTTCGTCGTCGCCTTCGCCGTGCGCCAGGCCGCGTCGGAGCCCGCCTCCCGGTACCGCACCTCGCCCCGCGTCGTGCCGCTGCCCGTCCGCCACGTCACCGCCTGGGAGGTGGCGGGGGTGGTGGTCGGGGTGAGGACGATGCGCTCGGGGGTGACGCCCGGCGCCTCCAGGTCCGGGTCGGTCGTCAGGGCCACGTCGAAGATGTGCATGATGCCCCGGTCCGTGCCCTGCGGCAGGACCACCGACCGTACGCGCTTGGCGGGGTCCAGCACCTGGGGGACCGTGCCGAAGACCACCGTGCGCGTCGTGTCCGACGTGCCGTCCACCTTGTTACGTCCCTCCGTGACCACCAACGGGACGTTGCCGTAGAGGTAGTTGGTGCCGGGCGTCCAGTCGGTGAACTGCACCGCGACGTTCTGCGTCGAGCCGTCCTCGTACTCCACCGTCGCCAGGCCCTGCGAGGGGCCGTTGGTCGCCAGGCCGAGGAAGGAGATGCCCGTCGCCTTGGTCCCCTTGCCGTTCCTGCCCGCCAGGTTCACCCGCTGGCCGTGCGGGATCCAGTTGTCCGGCTGCCCCTGCTTCGTCTTCGGCCAGGTGAAGGTGACGCCTGTGTCCTTCAGCGGCAGCTTCGCGCCGGGGGCCGCGCCCGCCGCCGCCAGCTTCTCGCGGGAGAGGGAGTTGTCGCTCAGGTCGAGCGAGCCCAGCCCGCCCTGGCCGCCAGGGGTCGAGCCGACGTTGTTGCGGGCGTCGGAGCCCTCCGTGTACGACGGCGGCACGTCGGCCGCCCCCGTACCCCAGGTCTTCGGCGCCGCGTCCATGGTGAACGTCAGCGTGCCTCCAGACCGGGCGAAGTCCTCGTCCAGCCAGGACTTGGTGGTGGGGCGGCCGTTGACCTTGAGCCCGGTGACGTACGGCTTGTCCGCCGCCGCGCCCTGCGCCCTGACCGTGATCCGGCGGTCGCTGTCCGCGCTGTCGATCGTGATCCGGTCGAACATCGGCGAGCTGAGCACCAGGTCGGCCGTGCCGTAGACCGTCGGGTTCATCCCCAGGCTGGCCCACACGTACCAGGCGCTGAGCGAGCCCAGGTCGTCGTTGCCCGGCAGGCCCGACGGGGTCGTGCCGTACATCTCGTCCGTCGCCCGGCGCAGTACCTCCGACGTCCGGTCCGGCCGGCCCAGCCAGTTGTAGACGTACGGCATCGAGAAGCTCGGCTGGTTGGAGAGGTAGGCGCCCGTGGTGTCGTACACGCCCGCGTCCAGGGCCTTGGTGTGCTCGTCCAGGTCCCGGGTGACGGGCTCGGTCCCGCCGCGCTTCTCGATCAACGTTCCAATGTTCTGCGGGACCATCCACCCGTACTGGTACCCCGTCGCCTGCTCGAACTGGTTGCCTCGCTCACCGAGGTTGAAGGAGCGGTCGAAGCCGTTGCGGCTGCGCGGACGGATGCGCTGCGTCTGCGGGTCGAGCAGGTTCTGCCAGTTCTGCGCTCGCGCCATGAACTGGTCGTGGGTGTCCTTCTCCCCGAGTCTGCCCGCCAGTTGGGCTATGGCGAAGTCGTCGATCGCGTACTCGAGGGTCTTGGATGTGGCCGAGTCGCCCTTGCCGTTGTCGATGAACCCGGCGCTGAAATACTGCTGCGCGTGGGCCCGCTTCGTCGTGTCCGCCGGCAGCGACTGCGTCTTGCGCATCGACGCCAGCGCCGCCTTGCGGTCGTAGTCCACGCTGCCGAACGCGTCGATCGACGACAGCACCACCTGGAGCGAGTCGCCGCTCATCTTCTGCTGCGACTGGTTCAGGTGCGGCCAGTTGGGCCAGGCGCCCGTCTGCTTCACCAGGTCCACCAGGGACTGGTTGATGTCGGAGCCGACCTTCGGGAAGAGCAGGGCGATGAGCTGGGCCTGGCCCCGGTACATGTCCCAGCCCGCGTAGGTGACGTAGTGGTGCCGCCCGGGGGCCACCTTGCGGACCTTGCCGTCGTGGCCCGGGTACTGGCCGTTGACGTCGTCGGCGATGTTCGGGTGGAGGAGGGAGTGGTAGAGCGCCGTGTAGAACTTCACCCGCTCCGACTTCGTGCCGCCGGTCGCCGCCACCGTGCCCAGCGCGTCCTTCCAGACCTTCGCGGTCGCCTTCCGCACCTGGTCGAAGCTCCGGCCGCCGGTCTCCTCCGCCGCGTTGCGGGCCGCGTTCGCCACGCTCACGTAACTCAGCCCGGTCCGCGCGGTGACCGTCGCGCCCTTCGGGAAGACCAGGTACGCCCCCGAACCGTGCCGGGCCTCGCCCCCGCGTGCCGTCGCCGCGCCGGGGGTGACCGTACCGCCCTGCCAGGTGCCGTACGAGGTGAAGGCGCGGTCGAAGGTCGAGGAGAAGTAGGCGCGGTAGCGCCCGCCCTCGTCGCAGACCGACGCCGTCTCGACCCAGCCGCTGACCGTGCGGCCCTCGACCGTGACCTCGCTGTCGAAGACCCGGTTGTTGGAGCCGGCCACGTCCAGGATCAGCGTGGAGGAGTCCTCGCGGGCCGGGAACTCGTACCGGTTGACCGCGGTTCGGGTCGTGGCGGTCAGCTCCGCCTCCACGCCGTTGCCGAGGCCGACCGTGTAGTGGCCGGGCGCGGCGCTCTCGTCGCGGTGGTCGAAGTCCAGGTAGTACGGGGCGATCTCCGTGCCGGGGCTGGTCGGCAGCGCGCCCCCGTCGAGCGGGCCCGTGTACGGCAGGACCGGGAAGTCGAAGGCGCTGAACCGGCCCTCGCAGCCGGTGCCGGAGAGCCGGGTCATGCCGAAGCCCCGGATCTTGTCGGCGCTGTACTCGTACCCGCCCTTCTGGTCACCGTCCGAGGAGCGGTACGTCGTCGGGCTCGACTGGACCATGCCGAACGGGGTCGTCGCGCCCGGAAAGGTGTTGCCGTACGCGCTGTTGCCCTTGTTCTGGGTGGGGTCCAACTCGGTGCCGATGAACGGGTCGACGGCGTCGTACGCGCTGATGGCCGAGGCGCGCGGGGCGACATCGGCCGCCGTGGCGGTCGCCGGGGTCAGGCCGGCGACCAGCGCGCCGCAGGTGAGCGCGGCTACGGCGACCGCGCGCAGCCGGGCGCGTCTCGGCCGGGGCATCGGGGGTCCGGTGGCGGCGGTGGGTTCCCGCATGAGCGGTCCTCTCGGGGCAGGCGGAAGGTGGACGGTGTGACGTGGCGCCCCGGGACGGCGGGATGGCGGATGGCGGGGGTGGATGGATGGCGGGGGTGGATGGATGACCAAGGAAGGATGACAACGTTGTCCGACCCCCGTCCGGGCGCGGGCACCACAGTGCTCGGCACAGTTTTCCCGGAGCGGGCCGCCAGGGGAAGACCTGGACAACAGGCCCGTCCCGAAGACGTCACGCGGACGTGGTACCGGCCACCTCCTCACTCTGGCGGCGGTCGTACTCCGCACGGGCCCTGGCGATCTCCTGCTGGTGGTCCTCGGTCCAGTCGACCAGCGCCCGGATCGTCGTGTGCAGGGTCGCGCCCATCGGCGTGAGTTCGTACTCCACGCGCGGCGGGACGACCGGGTAGACCGTGCGCCGCACCAGGCCGTCGCGTTCGAGCTGGCGCAGGGTCACCGTCAGCATGCGCTGGCTGATGCCGTCGATCAGCCGGCGCAGCTCGGAGAAGCGCAGCGTCCGGCGCTCCAGGTGCGCTATGGCGAGCAGCGACCACTTGTCCGCGACGCGGTCGAGGATCTGCCGCACCTCGCAGCCCTCGCGTACGTCCCAGTTGCTGATGTCGAAGCCCTGCTCAACTCCGGTATCGCCGGAGTCACTCGGTGACTTCAAAGTGCCTTCTTCCATGGTTCCCCAGCGTGCCGCATGCTTCGAGTGGTTACAAGACGGAACCGACCGGCGCGCCGGTAACTCGGGCTCCACAGACTCCGTTTGAGCCCTGACTTTCTCATATCCCTTTTCAGACACCGCTGTTGCGGCGATTCGTTATGCCCACTTTCTCTCCAAGGAGAAGCCCCGTGTCCACACCACCGCCCCTTTCGAGCACCGGCACCGCCCGCATGACCGGGCGCGCATGGGGCGTGCTGCTCGTGCTCTGCGGCGCGATCTTCCTCGAAGGCATCGACGTGGCCATGCTGAACGTGGCCATGCCCGCGATCCGCGCCGACCTGGGGCTGTCCACCGGCACCCTCCAGTGGGTGATGAGCGCGTACGTCCTCGGCTACGGCGGCTTCATGCTGCTCGGCGGCCGGGCGGCCGACCTGTTCGGGAGGCGGCGGATGTTCATCCTCTGGCTCGTGGTCTTCCTGCTCTTCTCCGGTCTCGGCGGGCTGGCCACCGAGGGCTGGATGCTGATCCTCGCCCGGTTCGTGACGGGTGTCGCCGCCGCCTTCATGACCCCGGCCGGCCTGTCGATCATCACCACCGGCTTCCCGGAGGGTCCGCGGCGCAACAAGGCCCTGCTCGTCTACTCCGGCACCGCGGCGGGCGGTTTCTCCATCGGCCTGGTGGTCGGCGGCCTGCTGTCCGCCATCGACTGGCGCTGGGTGTTCTTCGCCCCGGTCGTCCTCTCCTTCGTCATCCTCCTCGCCGCCCTCGCGCTGGTCCCCAGGTCGCCACGGCCGGACCGTACCGGGCAGGGCGTCGACCTGGCCGGGGCGGTCACCGTCACCGGAGGCATCCTGCTGCTCGTCTTCGGCGTCGAGCGGGCCACGCACGTCCCGGCCGCCTGGACGGCCGGCACGATCGGCACCGCCCTCCTCCTCTTCCTCGCGTTCGTCCTCATCGAGCGCCGTTCGGCCTCGCCGCTGGTCCGCCTGGGCATCCTCCGCAACGGGTCGCTGGTCCGCGCCAACGTGTCGGGGCTGCTCTTCGCGGCGGGCTTCTTCGGCTTCCAGTTCATCGCCGTGCTCTACCTCCAGGAGCTGCGGGGCTGGTCGTCCCTCCAGACGAGCCTCGCCCTGATCGTCATCGGTGTGGACGCGATCCTGTCCCCGCTGCTCACACCGAAGCTGGTGGCGCGGTTCGGCAACGCGCGCGTCATCTTCGGCGGGCTGCTCCTCGCCTCCCTCGCGTACGCGCTGTTCCTGCCGCTCGGCGCGGACCGGACGTACCTCGCGATGCTCCCGAGCCTGGTCCTGCTCGGTGTGTCGTTCTCGCTGGCGTACGGCCCCCTGACGATCACGGCCACCGACGGGATCGCCGAGGAGGAGCAGGGGGTCGCGGGCGGGCTGCTCTACACCTCCTTCCAGTTCGGTGCCGCGCTCGGCCTGTCCGCCGTAGCCGCCGTCAACATCGCGGCGACCGACGGGACTTCACCGGCCGCCCTGCTCGACGGCTACCGCGCGGCGCTCGTCGTCCCGCTGGCCGCCGCCCTGATCGCCACCGCCGTCAGCGCCTTCGGGCTGCGGCGCCGGCCCGGGGGCGGGGCCGTCGCCGTAGCGAATTCCGTTCGACGGCCGGACCTCGCTTCCGGCAATGTTTCCGCATGAGCCACCGGCACTGGCCCCTCCACGGCCTCCGCATCCGTACGCCCCGCCTCGAACTGCGGCTGCCCGACGAGGCGCTCCTCGACGCGCTGGCCTCGGTCGCCGCCGGCGGGGTGCACGCCCCGGACCGGATGCCGTTCACCTACCCGTGGACGGACGGCGGGCCCGACGAGGTCGGCCGGTCCGTGTTCCAGCACGTGCTGGGCACGATCGCCGGGTGGACGCCCCAGGAGTGGACGCTCTCCCTCGCCGTGCTCCACGAGGGCGAGGTCGTGGGGCGGCAGGACGTGATGGGCCGGGAGTTCGGCGTACGGCGGGAAGTGGTGACCGGGTCGTGGCTCGGCCTCGCCCACCAGGGGCAGGGCATCGGGACGGAGATGCGGGCCGCCGCCCTCCATCTGGCCTTCGCCGGGCTCGGCGCGCGGTACGCCGTCTCCGACGCCATGACGGACAACCACCGCTCGCTCGGCGTCTCGCGGCGGCTCGGATACGCCCCGGACGGGCTCCAGGTGCAGGTGGTCCGCGGGGCCGCCGTCACCTTGCAGCGGCTGCGGCTGGACCGGGCCGGGTGGGAGGAGCACCGGACCGTCGACGTCACCCTGGAGGGGCTCGACGCCTGCCGGGCCGACTTCGGAGCGCAGGCGGGACCGGGGACGCAGTCGTCCACCGTGACCACTGGGCAAGGTTAGGCTAACCTTCCTTCGGATTGCCGTCGCCGGAGCCGGGCCCGTCCGCCCGTCGCTCCACCCGTTCCGGAGGAGCCCTCGTTGACGACTTCCGCCGTCGCCCGTGTCGCCCCGTTCCGCTTCTTCGACCTGACCGTCCTGCGGGTCAGGCGGCTCGGCCCCTCCATGCTCCGGATCACCCTGGGCGGGGCCGGGGCCGAGGGGTTCAGCGCCGGGGGCCGCGACCAGAGCCTGTCGGTCTTCCTGCCGCACCCCGGGCAGAGCGAGGCCGTGGTGCCGGAGGGCGAGGACGGGGCCTGGTACCCGAAGTGGCGGGCGCTGCCCGAGGACGTACGGGCCGTGATGCGGTCCTACGCCGTGCGGGCCCAGCGCGTCCTGGCCGACGGCTCCACCGAGGTGGACATCGACTTCGCGCTCCACGGCGACGGCGGACCGGCCTCCCGCTGGGCGCTCACCGCCGCGTCCGGCGACCGGCTCAAGGTGCTGGGGCCCGCCGTCCGGGACAACACCTCCGTACGCTTCCGGCCGCCCGGGGACACCGACTGGGTGCTGATCCGGGCCGACGAGACGGCCCTGCCCGCCGCCTCCGCCATCCTGGAGTGGCTGCCGGCCAGGATGCCCGCCCGGGTCTGGCTGGAGGTGCCGAGGACGGAGGACCGGCAGGCCCTCAACACCGCGGCCAAGGCCCGGATCAGCTGGCTCGTCCGGAGCGAGGGCGCCCTGCCCGCCGTGGAGGCCGTGCGCGCCGCCGAGCTGCCCGAGGGCACCCCGTACGTCTGGATCGCGGGCGAGTCGTCCGAGGTACGGGCGCTCCGCCGCCACCTCGTCCACGAGCGCGGCTTCGACCGCGGGCGGGTCACCTGCGCCGGGTACTGGCGGCGTGGGCTCAGCGAGGAGCAGCTGCGGGCGGAGACGATCGCGGGGGCCCGCACCGGGGCGTGGTAGCCACGGAATCCGGCGGCGACCGGGGGAACCGAACGGCGGCGACCGCCCTCCCCGACGCCGTCGCCCGCCTCTCCCCCGGCCGCTGAGCCGCCGCAAACCGACTGCCGGTCCGCAAAGCACCGGCATGATTCAGCCACGCATGGCTGTCGACCTCCGTTCCCCTGGGCGAGGGCCGCTGCACCCTTCGTAGCGGCGGCGCGGGGACGGAGTACGGTTTCACCGCGCGCCTCTACGTTCCGACCCGCCGGCAGAGCGGGGCCGGCTCGCTCCAGCGGCGCCGGGACGGGGCAGAAGTCCCGCTCGCCTCACCGGAGTTCATCACGCGACGCGGTGGTTTTCCTCATCGCGCCGTGGGGCACGCCGGGGCGGACCGAGGGGACCCTGCCGGTCCATCCGGAGGGGGGCTCCTCCACTCTGGCCGGAACCGTCCACCGACTCGCCGACGAACCGGCCACCTCCGGGCGAGTCGTCGCCGCCGGTTTTCAGGCCACCGGGACCGGAACGGCCGAGGCCCCCTGTTTCGCGGCCGACAACGGCCGGCGACGACCGGCCGAGGCTCTGCGGGCGACAACGACCGGCCGAGGCTCCGGAGCCGACGAGATACCGCGCGTACGCCCCCGAGGACGGCCCCTCGGGCGCTCGCCCCATCGCCTTCTCCGGGTCAGGTCCAGGGCACCTGCGGGGAGCGGTAGAAGTCGATCCCCAGCTCGGTCAGCCGGGGCCCCTGGGCGGCCAGGCGCACCTTGTACGTCTCCCAGTCGTGGGCCGCCGCCGGTGACCAGCCGAGCTCGGCGGCGCCCAGCAGCCGGGGGAAGGCCATCTGCTCGATCTCCGTGCTGTCGGTCAGCGTCTCGGTCCAGATCGGCGCCTCGATCCCGAGGACGGCCTCCTCCGGGGCGCCTTCCAGGTAGGTCGCCGGATCCCAGTCGTACGCCCTCTTCACCTCGACCAGACCGGCCCAGCGCAGGCCCAGTTCGGTCTCCTCGGTGTACTTCATGTCGAGGTAGACCCGGTCGGCCGGCGAGAGCACCAGCCTGGTTCCGGCCTTCGCCGCGTCGGCCACCTGCTGCCGCTCGGCGGCCCCGGTGCGGTCGTACCCCCAATACTGCGCCACCGCGCCCTTCACCGGCTCCGCGCCGGTCAGTTGGTGCCAGCCCATCACCGTCTTGCCGTACTTCCCCACCACCGCCTGGGCCTTGGCCATGAAGGCCACGTACTCCTCGTGGCTGGTGGCGTCCGCCTCGTCGCCCCCGATGTGGAGGTACTTCCCCGGGGTGAGGGCGGCGAGTTCGCGCAGCACGTCGTCCACGAAGTCGTACGTCACCGGCTTCGAGACGCACAGCGAGCTGAAACCGACCGTGGTGCCCGTGTAGAGCGGCGGGGCGACCCCGTCGCAGTTCAGCTCGGCGTAGGAGGCGAGGGCGGCGTTGGTGTGGCCGGGCAGATCGATCTCCGGCACGACCTCCAGATAGCGGGAGGCGGCGTAGCGGACGATCTCGCGGTACTGGTCCTTCGTGTAGTACCCGCCGGGCCCGCCGCCGACCTCGGTGGAGCCGCCGTACGTGGCGAGCCGGGGCCAGGAGTCGATGGCGATGCGCCAGCCCTGGTCGTCGGAGAGGTGCAGATGGAGCTTGTTGACCTTGTAGAGGGCGAGCTGGTCGATGTACCGCTTCACCTCGGCGACCGAGAAGAAATGGCGCGAGACGTCCAGCATCGCGCCCCGGTAGCCGTAGCGCGGCGCGTCGGTGATGGTGCCGCCCGCGACCGTCCAGGGCCCCTCCTGCCGGCTGTCGGCCTCCACCCGGTCCGGGAGGAGCTGGCGCAGGGTCTGGACGCCGTGGAAGAGCCCGGCCGGGGCGCGGGCGGTGATGGTGAGCCCGGCGGGCGCGGAGCGCAGCCGGTACCCCTCCTCGCCCAGGCTCCGGTCCTGGGAGTCCAGCTCCAGCCGGATGCCGCCGGGGCCCGCCAGGTCGGTGAGGGGGAGCGCGTAGCCGGTGGCGGGGCGCAGGAGCTCCGCCAGGTACGTTCCGATCCGCCGGACCTCGCCGGAGTGGCCGGGCACCCTGATCGGGGTCGTGGAGGTGATGGCGTACGGGGAGCCGCCCGGCGCCACCTCGGCGGGGACGGGCACCAGTTGGCCGAGGGGGCGGGGAGCGGCGGCGGCGGTCGCGGTGGTCGCCACGGGGGTCGCCCCCGTGGCGGAGAAGGCGGCCGCCACGACGATCAGCAGGCTGCCGAGGAGCCTGGGGAGGGTGCGGTGCCGGGCCGCGGAGCGCGGGGCCCCGCCCGCGGGCCCTGGAATCCCGTCCGTGGAGTGCGGGGTCCCGTCCGTGGAATGTGGAGCCGTGGAGCGCGGGGCCCCGCCGTGCGGCGCCTTCCGCCGATCCGTACGTCGCAGTCTCACGAGCCTGTCCCTTCGGCGGTCCTACCTGCGGATCTCCGGGCAGCCGAACGCCGGGCCCTCCGCACCGCACGGCCGGAGGCGGGTCGAGCGCCGGGGCTCGCCCCGGTGGCCGGCTGGCAGAATCGCGGGCATGGCAGAAATCATCCAGCGCGACGGAACGTGGACGTTCGACGGCGATACGGTACGCATCGTACCGGGGGGCAAGGCGCACCCGGTCCGGACGGCGCTGGGCGAACTCGCCGTGCCCGTACAGGCCTTGGCGGGCATCTCGTTCGAGCCGGAACGCAAGGGCGGCCGGCTGCGGCTACGGCTGCGCGCGGGCGCCTGCCCGGTGCTGCGGGCCGCCGACGGGCGCCTCAAGGACGGCGCCGACCCGTACGTCCTGACCGTGGAGAAGGACCGCACGGGGGTGGCGGAGTACTTCGTCGACGAGGTCCGCAACGCGCTGCTGATCGAGCAGGTCCCCGAAGGACCGGTGGACCGCTTCCTGCTGCCGGGGCCCTCGCTGCCGGTCTCCGGCGGGGGCGGCGACGGTACGGCGTCCTTCGACGGCGAGACGGTCCGGCTCACCTGGAACTGGAAGGCCGAGGAGTCCAAGACCGCGAGCGGCCCGGCGTCCTTTCCGCTGGCGCGGATCTCGGGGGTGCGCTGGCTGCCCTCGATCGGCATGGAGAACGGCTATCTGCGGTTCGAGCCGGTCGACGGGCCCGTCTCGGCCCCGCCGAAGTACGACCCGTACTCCCTGGAGCTGTGGGGGTTGTCGAAGAAGGAGTACACGGCGGTCGTGGTCGCGGCGGCCGTGCTGGTCCGGCTGCCGCAGGCCCACGCCGCGTTGGACGCGCCCGCCGGGCCCCCGGCCCTCGCCAAGGCGCCCGCCCCCGCCGCCGCACCGGCGGCCGACGATCACGACGTGCTGCTGCGGCGGCTGCGGGAGCTGGGCGAGCTGCACCGGTCCGGGGTCCTCACCGATGAGGAGTTCAGCACGGCGAAGCAGGCGATCCTGAGCCGGATGTGACCGGCGGGCGACGCGCCGGATATGACCGTCCGGTGACCTGATCGCCGCCTCCCGGAGCCTCCCCTGCCCGATATCGGGCAGATTTCTTGCGTAAGAGCGCCCCGGCACGCAATATCGACGGGTGCTTGAACGCCGCTCGTCGCACGACGACCTCATCGACCACCTCGTACGCTCCACCGCGCTCCAGCGCGGTGAGGCGGCCCGGGTGGTCCTCGACGTGCTGGCGTACTTCGACGAGAGCACCGACGACTTCGTCCGGCGCCGCCACCGCGAACTGCAGTCCGGCGGCCTGGTCAACACGGAGATCTTCGAGCGGATCGCGGCCGAGCTGCCGCACCGCGCCGTGGCGCCGCCGGAGCTCTCGCTCCGCCAGCTGCGCCGCATCGTCTACGGCTGACCGGCCAGGGCCGGACGCCGGGGCGCCCGTGCGCGGGGCGCCGAACGCAAACGTGCAGGTGTACGTCGATGGAGGGGCAGAGAACTCATGTGCGGAATCGTCGGATATATCGGAAAGCGTGATGTGGCACCGCTGCTGCTGGAGGGCCTTCAGCGGCTGGAGTACCGGGGGTACGACTCCGCGGGCATCGCCATCACCGGCAAGGCGGCGGCGGGCAAGCCCGGCACGCTGAAGATGGTCAAGGCCAAGGGCCGGGTCCGCGAGCTGGAGGCCAAGGTCCCCAAGCGGTTCGCGGGCACCACCGGCATCGCGCACACCCGCTGGGCCACCCACGGCGCCCCGAGCGACGAGAACGCCCACCCGCACCTGGACGCGGAGAGCAAGGTCGCCGTCGTCCACAACGGGATCATCGACAACGCCTCCGAGCTGCGCGCCAAGCTCACCGCCGACGGCGTCGTCTTCCTCTCCGAGACCGACACCGAGGTGCTGGTCCACCTGATCTCCCGGGCCCAGGCGGACACCCTGGAGGAGAAGGTCCGCGAGGCGCTGCGCTCGGTCGAGGGCACGTACGGCATCGCCGTGCTGCACGCCGACTTCAACGACCGCATCGTGGTCGCCCGCAACGGCTCCCCGGTCGTCCTCGGCATCGGCGAGAAGGAGATGTTCGTCGCCTCGGACGTCGCCGCCCTGGTCACCCACACCCGCCAGGTCGTCACGCTCGACGACGGCGAGATGGCCACCCTGAAGGCCGACGACTTCCGTACGTACACGACGGAGGGCTCGACCACGACGGCCACGCCGACCACCGTGGAGTGGGAGGCCGAGTCGTACGACATGGGCGGCCACGACACGTACATGCACAAGGAGATCTCCGAGCAGGCCGACGCCGTGGACCGGGTGCTGCGCGGCCGGATCGACGACCGGTTCTCCACCGTGCACCTGGGCGGCCTCAACCTGGACGCCCGCGAGGCGCGCGGGGTGCGCCGGATCAAGATCCTCGGCTGCGGCACCTCGTACCACGCGGGTCAGATCGGCGCCCAGCTCATCGAGGAGCTGGCCCGCATCCCCGCCGACGCCGAGCCGGCCTCCGAGTTCCGCTACCGCAACCCGGTCGTGGACCCCGACACCCTGTACGTGGCGGTCTCCCAGTCGGGTGAGACGTACGACGTGCTGGCCGCCGTGCAGGAGCTCAAGCGCAAGGGCGCCCGCGTCCTGGGCGTGGTCAACGTGGTCGGCTCCGCCATCGCCCGCGAGGCCGACGGCGGTACGTACGTGCACGCGGGCCCGGAGGTCTGCGTGGTCTCCACCAAGTGCTTCACCAACACCGTGGTCGCCTTCGCGCTGCTCGCCCTGCACCTGGGCCGCATCCGCGACCTCTCGGTCGCCGACGGCAAGCGGATCATCGACGGGCTGCGCCGGCTGCCGGAGCAGATCAGCGAGATCCTGGCGGGCGAGGACGAGATCAAGCGGCTGGCGGCCCAGTACGCCGACGCCAAGTCGATGATGTTCATCGGCCGGGTGCGGGGCTACCCGGTGGCCCGGGAGGCGTCGTTGAAGCTGAAGGAGGTCTCGTACATCCACGCCGAGGCCTACCCGGCCTCCGAGCTGAAGCACGGCCCGCTCGCGCTGATCGAGCCCGCGATGCCGACCGTGGCGATCGTGCCGGACGACGACCTGCTGGAGAAGAACCGGGCCGCGATGGAGGAGATCAAGGCGCGCAGCGGCCGCATCCTCGCCGTCGCGCACCAGGTCCAGGAGAAGGCCGACCACACCATCGTCGTACCGAAGAACGAGAACGAGCTGGACCCGATCCTGATGGGCATCCCGCTCCAGCTCTTCGCGTACCACACGGCCCTGGCGATGGGCCGGGACATCGACAAGCCGCGCAACCTGGCGAAGTCGGTGACGGTCGAGTAGGCGGCCGGTCGGCGCGTGCACAGGGGTCGGGCCCCGCTTCCGTCGGTGACGGGGGCGGGGCCCAACTCGTGGCCCCGTGCGGCCTGCTGGCGGGCCCTCAGGGGATGCGTGCGCCCCGGGGGGCGGCGAGAGGCCGCGTACGGGTACGGCTCGGCGAGAGGCCGCGTACGGCTCTACGGGATGACGACGACGGGGCGCTGGGCGCGGCGGGCGAGGCGGCCCGCCACCGAGCCGAAGATGCGGCCGACGATGCCGTGGGTGGAACCGACCACGATGGCGTCGGCGGAATACTCGCGGCCGACCTCCTCCAGCTCGTGGCAGATGTCGCCGCCGCGCTCCACCAGCACCCAGGGGACGTCGGAGAGGTAGTCCGCGCAGGCCAGCTCCAGACCGAGGACCTCGGTGCGGTGGTCGGGGACGTCGACGAAGACGGGGGGCTCGCAGCCCGCCCAGACCGTCGTCGGGAGCCGGTTGGCCACGTGGACGATGATCAGGCCCGAGCCCGACCGGCCGGCCATGCCGATGGCGTAGGCGAGGGCCCGCTCACTGGAGGTGGAGCCGTCGAAACCGACCACGACTCCGTGCCGGAAGGCGGGATCGCACGCATGGCGCGCTTCTTCGACCGTCCGCGGCTCCGACCGGGGGTCGGCTACCTGCTTGCGGTCTGCGGGTTCAGGGATTTCGTGACCGGCCATCGGTGTCTCGGCGAAGAGAGTCCTCGTGAGGAGGGAGCGGTTTCGAGAGGTGCGTCTACAGGTGGTGAGCTCTGTCCGGGAATCATCTTCCCAACCCCATACCCCCAAGGGTACGGCGTCACTCGCCCACCGCCCAGACCCCCGCAAAAGCACGCGTGACGTTGGAGGGAGCATGCACGAGGCGGTCCGGTATGGCAATGCCGGTTGTGTCGTACACGGGCCTGGGAGGGGCCGGAGGAGGACGGCCGCCCTGTTTTCCGGGGCGTCCGGCGGCCACTTTCCGGGACGTTCGGCGGCCACCCGGACCACGGGGCGCGAACCCGGCGGGCGATTGCCGGACCGACGGCCCGTGCCGCCGGTTCCCGGCGCCCGCGGACCCAGCGGTCGGTAATCCGACCACCACCGCCCCGGAGGCCCGCCACACCCCGGCAGCCCGCCCTCGTGCGCCCTGGCGGCCCGAACGCGCCACGCTTCACCGGGCCGAGGGAGCGCACCGGGGCGGTCGACAGGCGGAAGTTGTGCGCCCGGCGTGACTGGAAGCAGCGCACGCAACCACTTGTTTTCAGCCAACTTCACATCCCGGCCGAACCCTTCGCGGAATGGCCGGACAGCCCACCACCCACCAGGCAGGAAGAGACCGCGCGGTACGCTTTCACCCGACGCGGACGGGCCACGTTCGTGAAGGGCACTTCCCTGTGCGCTTCGCGGGTGAAACGCTTCGTGATCGAACGCTTCACGCCACGTTTCCTTATCGACATAACGCCAGTGGGGGAAGGTGTCACGGCGGGACCACGCGACGCAGTAGATTCGATCTTGAAAATCGGGGACTGGGGAAACGTGCGAAACCGAGGGGAAACGTGCAGGAGCGGCAGGCCCGTAAGGACCAGGGAGACGCGAACACCGAGGGGGGCTTAGCGTCATGAGCCAGGACTCCGCCACCGCGACGGAGGCCGCACGCAAGCTGACCGGGCGGCGACGCCGGGAAGTCGTTGCCGTGCTGCTCTTCAGCGGCGGCCCTATCTTCGAGAGCTCCATCCCGCTCTCGGTTTTCGGAATCGACCGGCAGGACGCGGGAGTTCCCCGCTACCGCCTGCTGGTCTGCGGCGGCGAGGACGGACCGCTGCGCACGACGGGTGGACTCGAACTGACCACGCCGTACGGCCTGGAGGCGATCAGCAGGGCAGGCACCGTGGTGGTGCCCGCCTGGCGGTCGATCACCTCGCCGCCGCCCGCCGAGGCACTGGACGCGCTGCGGCGCGCCCATGAGGAGGGCGCCCGCATCGTCGGCCTGTGCACGGGAGCCTTCGTGCTCGCGGCGGCCGGCCTGCTGGACGGCCGGCCCGCCACCACGCACTGGATGTACGCGCCGACACTGGCCAAGCGCTATCCGTCGGTGCACGTCGATCCGCGCGAACTCTTCGTGGACGACGGCGATGTGCTCACCTCCGCCGGTACGGCCGCCGGCATCGATCTCTGCCTCCATATAGTCCGCACCGACCACGGCACGGAGGCGGCGGGCGCGCTCGCCCGCCGGCTCGTCGTGCCGCCGCGGCGCAGCGGCGGGCAGGAGCGCTACCTGGACAGGTCTTTACCTGAAGAGATCGGCTCCGACCCGCTCGCCGAGGTCGTGGCCTGGGCGCTGGAGCATCTGCACGAGCAGTTCGACGTGGAGACGCTCGCGGCGCGCGCCTACATGAGCAGGCGGACCTTCGACCGCAGATTCCGCTCGCTCACGGGGAGCGCACCGCTCCAGTGGCTGATCACCCAGCGGGTGCTTCAGGCGCAGCGGCTGCTGGAGACCTCCGACTACTCGGTCGACGAGGTCGCCGGCCGCTGCGGCTTCCGCTCACCGGTCGCGCTGCGCGGACACTTCCGCCGCCAGCTCGGCTCCTCCCCCGCCGCGTACCGGGCCGCCTACCGGGCCCGTCGTCCGCAGGGGGTGGCGGAGAGCGCCTCGACGGTGATGGAGACGGTCGTGCCCAGCCAGGGTTCGGCGTCCGGCCGCAGGGGCGCCCCGGTGCCCTCCGTGGCCCCGGTCTCCGTGTCGGCGTCGGCGGGCTCCTCGGAGCACTCGCTGCCGGTCCCCGACGCGTTCGTTCCCGGGCGCCCGGCCCTGCCGGGACAGCGGAGCGCCCCGTAGGGTGGGGCGCATGAACGACCGCATGGTGTGGATCGACTGCGAGATGACCGGGCTCTCGTTGACGGACGACGCACTCATCGAGGTGGCCGCCCTGGTCACCGACTCGGAGCTGAACGTGCTCGGCGAAGGGGTGGACATCGTGATCCGCCCGCCGGACGCGGCCCTGGAGACCATGCCCGAGGTGGTGCGGCAGATGCACACCGCCTCGGGCCTCCTCGACGAGCTGGCCGGGGGTACGACCCTGGCCGACGCCGAGGAGCGGGTCCTGGCGTACGTCCGCGAGCACGTGAAGGAGCCGGGCAAGGCCCCGCTCTGCGGGAACTCGGTCTCCACCGACCGCGGGTTCCTGGCGCGGGACATGGGGAAGCTGGAGAGCTATCTCCACTACCGGATCGTGGACGTGTCCTCGGTCAAGGAGCTGGCCCGCCGCTGGTACCCCCGGGCGTACTTCAACAGCCCGGACAAGAGCGGCAACCACCGGGCGCTGGCGGACATCCGCGAATCCATCGCGGAGCTGCGCTACTACCGGGAGGCGGTCTTCGTCCCGCAGCCCGGCCCGGACTCGGAGCGTGCCAAGGAGATCGCGGCGCGCCATGTGGTCCGCGCCACCCCGTAGAAAGTGGTCCGCGCCACCCCGTAGAAAGCCGCTGGTCACGGGCGCGTGAGCGGCCGTGGAGCGGCTCCGGGCAACGGGGGCGCGAGCACCCCTTCGGACCCTGTACACTTTTTCTCGGCCGGTCGGAAACGACCGGACGACATGGTGGGTATAGCTCAGATGGTAGAGCACCTGGTTGTGGTCCAGGATGTCGCGGGTTCAAGTCCCGTTACTCACCCTGACGGAAGGGCCCCGGTCTTCGGACCGGGGCCCCTTCTTCATGTCCGGACGCGGTCCTCTACGTCCGGCTGACGCCCGGGGTCACGCCCCCGGCAGATGCCCGGGGCACTGCCCGGAGTGATACCCGGCTCACACCGTGACGCCGCCCGGCTCAGAACGTGACGTCGGAGCAGGCGTAGAAGGCGTTACCGGTGTTCGAGACGGTCCAGACGCCGAGGATCAGGTGCTTGCCCGACTTCTGCGGCAGGGTGCCCGCATGGCTGACCGTGGAGTCCGGGAGCCGCCCGCCGAACGGCACCGTGAGGAAGGGCTGCGGTTCCAGGTCGGCGCGGGTGAGCGGCTTCGCGGGGTTGTACCCGTCCTTGGTGACGTAGTACCGGAAGTCGGTCGTGGCGTGCCGCGCGGTGATCCGCCACCGGAACGTGTGGCTCTGCCCGGCGGTCACGGACGTGGTGGGCCAGGCCCCGTTACGCGGGTCGTCCAGCTCGGCGAACCGCTGGTTGCCCCCGGCGCAGATCAGCCCGTCACGGGGACCGGCGGCCGGGAACCCCTTGGGGCCCTCGACGCTCGGCGGCTCCCACTGGATCTGCCCGCAGTTGCGGACGGTCCCGTTGCCGCAGAGCTGCTGCCGGCTGACGGGCGAGTCGGTGTACCCGTGGCTCTGCGCGCTGCCGGAGGTGGCCAGCACGGAGACCGCGGCGACACCGAGGCCGAGGAGTAAGGAGGTGATCTTTCTACGCATGTGGTGCTCCTGGGGTGAGGGGTGGAGCTTGCGGACAGGCGGACCAGATGACTGGACCGGGCGACGGCTCATCGCACTTGGTCTAGACCAAGACGGAGGCTAGTCCTGTCTTTTGGTCATGTCCATACCACTGGAGGCTGTGGGGGGGCGGGCGTCTCGGGGGCGTCGGGGCGCGCCGGGCGAACAGCGGAACGGCTCGGCCCCCGTCCGAGGCCGGGGGCCGAGCCGCGTGACCGGGGAGCTGTCAGCCGGCCGGCTCCTCGCCGCGGGAGCGGCGGGCGGGGGTCTCCACATGGGCGACGACATGGGCGTGGAAGCGGTCCACCGCCTCGTCGACGCTGCGGATGAAGCCGGTCTCGGCGCTGCCCCGGCCGTTGCCCATGCCCTTGAACAGGGAGAGCCGGAAGCCGGTGATCCGCGCCCCGTCCTTCGGGACGATGTCGGCGGGCTCCGGGCGCAGCCGTTCCAGTGTGCCGCGCGGACCGGTGCCCTGGCCGTCGACGAGCGTCTCGATGTGCAGATCGGCGGGGGCCTCCGAGAGCCGCCGGATCAGCCGCTTGACCCGGCTGAGGGGGTAGCCCGGCTCGGCGGCGGGGACCTCGATCGACGTACGGAGCTTGCCGGTACGCAGGTCGGCGGTGATGGCCAGCACGCCCGGCGTGCCCTCGATCCGGATCTCGGCGTTCAGCCGTCCCTGCTCGCACAGGTGGTCGGCGAGTTCGGTGCGGCGCGTACGGGCATCGACTCCGCGCCGGACGCGCTGGACCGGCAGGACCTTCTGACCCAGCTCACCGCCCAGCCGCAGGCAGACCTGGCGTACCAGGCGCTCCCAGTTCTCGATGACCTCCAGGGCCCGGCCATCGCCCTGGCACAGGGTCTCGTCGTCGATCCCCCGGCGGACCGGGACCCAGGCCGCTCCCATGTTCTGGAAGCCGTGGCAGCCGGAGTTCTCGTGCTGGAGGTAGTGGAGGAGCTCCTGGAGCAGCCAGGCGTGGGCCGCGTTGCCCACCCCCTCGTGGCGGATCAGCATCTGCGCCTGGTGCACGACCTCGGCCCAGGACAGGTGCCAGAGGGCCACCTTGTGTTTGCGCCGGCCGTCGATCCGCACGTCGACGAGCGGGCTACCTTCGAGCGCCACGTCGTTGGAGAGCGTGATCACGGCCTCGTAGCCCCGGCGGGCGGCGATGTCCATGTACGCCTGCACCTGGTCGGGCTTGAGCGCGTTGCCGTTGGTCTTGGTCTCGACGAGCGCCGTCCACAGCTTGCCCGCCCGCTCGACCCGGACCACCCCGTCCGGGCGCCGGGGCGACTCCCCGTGCGGCAGGGTGACCTCGGTGAACGTCTCCATCCGGCCGGCCGGGGCGCCGAACCCGGCGGTGAGGCGGCGGCCGAACTCCGGCACCTGGGCCATCACGGACAGGACGACGGAGGTGGCCCGCGTCTCGCGCTCGCGGTCGCTCTTGAGCGCCGACACGGGGAACAGCCGGGCCGACCGCCACGATTCGTTGTCGGCCAGGCTCTTCCTGGCCGTACGGGGGAGGGTCACCTTCTTCTTCGCCGTACGCGGCCGGCGCGCGGGCTTGGGCGGCGCGACCGGCTCCGGTGCGGGAGCCTGGGCCGTGGGCGCGTCGTCCGCGCGGGCAGCGTCGGCCGGGGCGGCGGACCGCGTGGCCTCCTCCGTACTGGAGGCCGCGGCGGCCTTCACCGGCCCTGCCTCCGCGCCCGGCTGCGGCGGCCCCTCCACATGCTCCGGCGCCGTCTCGCCGTGTTCCAGCTCGCCCTGTTCCCGCGCGTCCTCCGGCGTGTCCTCCGGCGCGTCGTCGTCGATGTCGACGCCGTAGTCGGTCGCCAGCCCGGCGAGACCCGAGGCGTATCCCTGGCCGACGGCCCGGAACTTCCACTGCCCCGAACGACGGTAGAGCTCGCCGAAGATCACCGCGCTGACCTCGTCGGCCTCCTCGACCGCGAACCGGACCAGGCCGTCGCCCGCGCTGTCCGCGAGGGTGAGGCGGAGGTCGTCCAGCTCGCCGAAGCGGGATCCGCCGTAGCGGCTGGCGGCGACGACCACCTTGTCGACCTCCTGCGGCACGGCGTCCAGATCGAAACTGATCCGGTCCTCGCTGCCGTCGGCCGTGGGTGTCTTGCCGAGCAGTTGCACGCTTCCGTTGCCGGCCACGGGGTTGTTGTAGAAGCAGAAGTCGACGTCGCTGCGGACCTTCCCGTCGCCGTCGAGCAGAAGTACGGAGACGTCGGCGTCGCCTTCGCCCGTGGTGCTGCTCCACCCCAGGCTGACCATCACCGAACCGACGTTCTCGCTCAGCGCCGCAAGACCGACGTTGGCGCCCTTGACCATCTCGTGCACGAGGCCCCCCAGATGCACAGCCGCTCGGAACGCACCCGGCAGCCCGCTGTGTGACGTGTGTGGTGCGTCACACATTCGCCGTACTCAGCGAACATTAGCTTCTGGAGCGGAAACGCGTGAAGAACTTGTGAAATCCGGAGGCCCCGCCACCGGCACACCGGCCCGACGCGTCACCGCCGCCTCACCTTCGGCCCGAGGCCCTCACGACGAATCCCGCACCACCAGCTCCGTGGGCAGCACCACCATCGGCCGCTCCCCCGTGCGTCCCGCGATCTCCTCCAGGAGGAGCAGGGCCATGCGGCGGCCCATCTCCTCGATGGGCTGGCGGACGCTGGTGAGGGGTGGGTGCATGTGGCGGGCGACCACCGAGTCGTCGAAGCCGATCAGGGCCACGTCCTCGGGGATGCGGCGCTCCGCCTCGCGCAGGACCTGGCGGGCGCCGGCCGCCATCACGTCGGAGGCGGCGAAGACCGCGTCCAGGTGGGGGCGGCGGGCCAGGAGTTCGCGCATCGCTCTCGCGCCGCCCTCCTCGGTGAAGTCGGCGGGGGCGATGAGGCGTTCGTCCGGGGGGAGGTCCGCGGCGGCGAGGGCGGCGCGGTAGCCGTCGAGGCGGCGCTGGGCTCCGTAGACCTCCAGGCGGCCGGTGATCGTGGCGATCGAGCGGCGGCCTCGGGAGATCAGGTGCTCGACGGCCACCCTCGCCCCCTCGAAGTTGTCCGAGTCGACCGAGGCCAGGGGTTCGGAACCGTGCCGGGCGCCGCTGATCACGCAGGGCATGCCGAGCTGTTCCAGCAGTTCGGGCAGCGGGTCGTCGGCGTGGACCGCGACCAGGAGGACCCCGTCGACCCGGTGCGCGGTGAGGTACTGGGCCAGCCGGCGGCGCTCGCGGTCGTTGCCCGCCAGGGTGAGGAGCAGCTGCATGTCCGTGTCCGCCAGGGCCGCTCCGACGCCCCTGACTATGGCGGAGAAGTACGGTTCGGCGAAGAAGCGGGTCTCCGGCTCCGGCACCACGAGCGCGATGGCGTCGGTGCGGTTGCCGGCGAGGGCGCGGGCGGCGCGGTTGGGGACGTAGCCCAGCTCGGCCACGGCCGCCTCGACCGCCTCGCGGGTCGCTTCGCTGACCCGGGGCGAGCCGTTGATGACCCGGGAGGCGGTGCCACGGCCGACCCCGGCCCTGGCCGCGACCTCTTCGAGTGTGGGCCGTCCGCCGTTCCGTACTCGCGCTGCCGCCATGGCTGCCTCCCCGTTCCCGGTCAATTTCTCACAGCCGTACAGTCAATCCAAGTCCTGGATCGATCACTCCGACGAGCGTACGGACAGTGTATTGGGAGCGCTCCCAAAGACGCCCCTGAAGGCGCCCCGAAGCCGTCCCGGAGGCGCCGCCGAGGAGCGGCGGAGAGCCGTGAGCCCCGGTCACGGTGAC
>NZ_JBEYKR010000108.1:0-24947 GCF_040703535.1 Streptomyces sp. NPDC007346 | reverse complement strand
GTCGTCGGGCCGCCCCGCCTCCCGGGTGCCTCCCCCGGAATTTCTGGGGCCTGGTTTCTCCCGGTTATGCCGGCCCCGCCCGGGGGGCGGCCCGGGGGCGTGGGGGCGCACGGCTACGGCAGACGTTCGCGCAGATAGGCGGCGGTCTCCGGGTCGGCGGGCAGGAACGTCTCGATGGCCAGCTCCGCCACGGTCACGTCCATCGGCGTGTTGAACGTCGCGATCGACGCGATGAACGACAGCACCCGGTCCCCGTGCTCGATCACCAGGGGCAGCGCGAACGACGGCGTACGCTCCCCGGCCCGGACACCGGCCGCCCCCCTGTCCGGTACGGGGTAGGCGGCCACCTCCTCGTACAGCGCGCGCAGCTCCGGCGACCGTACGAGCGCGATCTGGCGTTCCATCTGCGCCAGCAGATCCGCCCGCCACTCCGGCAGGTTCAGGATGCGCGGCGCGAGCCCCGCGGGGTGGAGGGTGACCCGCATGGCGTTGAGCGGCGGGGCGAGCAGCTCCTCGGCGACCCCCTCCATGAGCAGGGCGATGCCCCGGTTGGCCGCCACCACGTCGTAACGGCCGTCGACGACGAGCGCGGGATAGGGCTCGTACCCCGCCAGCAGGCGTTCCAGCCCCTCGTGCACCGAGGCCATCGCGGGGTCGTCGAGCGGGGTCTGCGCGTAGCGGGGCGCGTAACCGGCGACCACGAGCAGGGCGTTGCGTTCCCGGACGGGGATGTCCAGCTGCTCGGCCAGGCGCAGGACCATGTCCTCGCTGGGGCGCGAGCGGCCCGTCTCGATGAAGGAGATGTGGCGGGCCGAGGAGTCCGCGCGCAGCGCCAGGTCCAGCTGGCTGATCCGCCGCTGCTCCCGCCAGCCGCGCAGCAGCGGCCCCACTCCCGTGTCGGGGGAGACAGTCGTCATAGGGAGACCGTAACGTCACCGGCGGGCCGGGTCACCGGCGGGCCGGGTCACCGAGGGTCCCGAAGCGGAGCCGGCCGGTCGTACGCTGACGCCGGACCGGCCGGTCGCACCCTGAGCCGAACGGACCGGTCGTGGCCCGGCGCCGAACCAACCGGCCGTACCCCGACATCCGAGACCCACGGGAGCCGTTCCATGTCCGCCGAACCGCTGTCGAAGACCGAGACCGAACGCCGGCTGGAGGCGCTGCCCGGCTGGACGCTGGAAGGGGACCGGATCACCCGGACCTACCGGCTGCCGTCGCACCTCGCCGCCGCCACGCTGACCGTGCACATCGCGCGGATCCAGGAGGAGCTGAACCACCACTCCGATCTGACGCTGGGGTACAACACCGTGGCGCTCTCCGTCCAGACGCACGACGCGGGCGGTGCGGTCACGGAGAAGGACCTGGAGCTGGCCGCCCGCGTGGCAGCCGCCGCACCGGCCCACGGGGCGGAGTAGCGCTCAGGGGGCCTGTGCGGGGCGCGCGTGCGGGGCGGAGTGGCGCGTACGGGGCCCGTGCGGGTGCGTGCGGGGCCCTTACGGCTTTCCCGGCGGTGTGCGGGACCGAGGCCGCCGCCGAGGCCGCCTCAGTTCATCAGCCCGAACCGCGGATGCTCGTCGAGCCACCGCGCGTAGCCGGGGCTGCGCGAGACGGCCTCCGTGTACGCCGCCCGGGTCTGCCCCGCCACCGCCCCCGCCGCGGCGTCCGCGGCGGGGGAGTGCGGGTGCCAGCCCAGCAGGTGGCGCCAGGTGAGCGGTGCGCCGGCCAGCGGCCGGGTCACCAGGCCGGGGACCGGCGGGAACGTCGCCCGGCACAGTCCGATCGCCCGCCCGACCTGCACCAGGTGGACGACGGACGAGGTGTCCGTCTCGTACACCGACACGGGGGTGAAACCGGCCCGCGCACAGGCCGTGGCGAAACAGTCGGCGAAACAGCCGTCCCCCGGGACGTCGGCCCAACACTGGTCCGCCAGCGCGGCGAGGTCCAGCTCCTTCTCGCCGGCCAGCGGATGGTCCTCCGGCAGCATCACGAAGACCGGGTCCACCCCCACCACCTCCCAGACCAGCCGCTCCGCCAGCGGCGGCGGGCTCTCGCCGCAGGTGCCGATCAGGGCGAAGTCGAGGCGCCCGTCGATCGTCAGGGAGGCGATCTCCTCCACCGACCACGAGGTGTACGTGGAGACCGGCGCCGCCGGGTGCGCCGTGGCGATCCGGTCGACCAGACCGCCGAGCAGCGGGCCGTGCGTACCGCCGAGCCGGAACCGTTCCAGCGGCCCGGTGGCGTTGGCGAACCGCACCGCCTCCGCCTGGAGTTCGTTCACCGCGGGCAGCACCACCCGGGCCCGCTCCAGCACCAGCTCGCCGAGCGGAGTGGCTCGGGCGCCCGTGTGGTCACGCTCGAAGAGCGTGCCGCCCAGGGCCTTCTCGATGCGCCGCAACTGGGCGCTGAGAGCGGGCTGGGCGAGGCCCAGCGTGGCGGCGGCCTTGGTGAGGCTGCCGGTGTCGGCGATGGCACGGACGGTTCTCAGATGGCGCAACTCCAGCTCCATAATGGCAAGTTATGGCCCCCGGCCCGCTCCGGCAATATGTCGGTCACTCTTCTGTTCGGCCAATGTTTCCGGGCCGTCCCTCCGCGCGTGGTGCGCCGGAGGGTCCCGCTCCAGTTCAGCCGTGCCGGACACCGTGCTCAGCCGCGCCAGACGCCGTCCACCGCGTCCTCGGCGGCCTCGCGGATGAACGCGCTCTCAGCGGACTCCTGGACGGACCGCAGCCGAGGGCCTGCCCGCCACGGCCCCCGATCGCGTTCGGTACGGAGTTCCGGCACGGCCGGGGAGCGAGCCCCTGGAGCACCGCGACGACTTGCCGGAGCGGCAACAGAACTTGCCCGAACGTCGCCCTGTGGGGAGGGTGGCGCCATGAGCAGCCACGCCGGAGACGGCCACCACGACGCCCACGCCCACCCCCATCGACCCACCCCCGCCCCCGCTCCCGGCCACACCCACACCCACACCCACACCCACGGATCGCACGCCGCCGGTGCGGACACGGAGTTCGACTGGGAGGTCATGGGCCCGATGCTGGAGCAGGAGGCCGAACTCAACAGCGGGCCCTACGAGGAGGCGGCCCGCTGGATCGCCGCCCTGCCCACCGCGCCGAAGGTGCGCCGGGTGCTGGACGTCGGCAGCGGCCCCGGCGTCGTCACCTGTCTGCTGGCCGAGGTGTTCCCCGAGGCCGAAGTCGTCGCCGTGGACCCCACGCCCGCCCTGCTGGAGCGGACGAAGGACCGCGCCCGGCGCCTCGGCGTGAGCGAGAGGGTCCGCACGGTGGAGGCCGGGCTCCCCATGGACGTACACCGGTTGGGCGAGGCCGACCTCGTCTGGGCCGGCAACTCCCTGCACCACATGGGTGACCAGCGCGCCGCCCTCGCCGGCTTCGCCGAGCTGCTGCGCCCCGGCGGAACCCTGGCGCTCCTGGAGGGCGGGCTGCCCACCCGGCGGCTGCCCCGGGACCTCGGCATCGGGCGGCCCGGCCTGGAGGCCCGGCTGGACGCGGCCTCGGCCGCCTGGTTCGACCGGATGCGGTCCGAACTCCCCGGCACCAAGCGGGAGGCCGAGGACTGGAGCGCCCTGATCGCGGCGGTCGGGCTGACCCCCCAGGGCACGCGCAGCTTCCTGCTCGACCTGCCGGCCCCGCTCTCCGCACCCGCCCGCGACCACGTCATCACCAAACTGACCCGGGAGTACGAGGTCCTCGGCGCCCTGCTCGACGCCGATGACCGCGCCGTACTGGAGCGGCTGCTGGACCCCGACGACCCGGCGGGGGTCCACCACCGGCCCGACGTCCACCTGCTCACCGCCCGCACGGTCCACCTCGGCCGCCGCGACTGAAGCCCCCCGGAGCGTCAGGACGCCACCGGCTCCAGCCGCCACCACTGGAAGGGGGAGTCGGTGTCCTCCCACTGCTGGACCGTCCCGCCTTCCTCGGTCGAACGGTCGGCGACCTCCATGACGAGCCCGCTGATGAAGCTCACCAGCGTCACCGTCCCCGGCGCCTCCAAATGCCGTTCGATCAGCCACTCCTGGGCGCCGAAGTTGTTGGCCTTCCACTGCTGGATGCGGACGCCGTTCTCCGTGTTCGCGCCCGCGACGTCCAGCCGCTTCCCGCTGTGCGCGTTGACCAGGTGGTACAGGGCCGCGCCCTCGTGCACCGGGGACAGCCGCCACTGCTGGGCCGCCGTCCCGTCCTCCTTGCCCTGCTGCACCCGCGCACCGCTGCCCTTGGCCGCGCCGTACACCTCCAGCACCAGGCCGCTGCCGACATTGCGCAGACGGTACGAGCCCGCCTCGACGACGGGCGCCGGATCGCTGCTCATCTTGCTCTCCCCCGGGAGTAGGAACGAAGATCACCGGCCGGACGGCCGGAACCGGACCGACGACGGCGCCCCCACCACGGGAACCGGAAGGCCGTGGTGGGGGCGGTGGAAGAACCTGGCGCTCAGGCGCCGAGGTTGAACTCCGCCGGGTCCGGGCCGAGCCGCTTGCCCTCGTCCAGCGCCGCGAAGGCGGCGAGGTCGTCGGCGTCCAGCTCGAAACCGAACACGTCGAAGTTCTCCTCGATCCGCGACGGGGTCACGGACTTCGGGATCACGATGTTGCCCGTCTGGAGGTGCCAGCGCAGGACGGCCTGGGCGGGGGTGCGGCCGTGCTTCTGGGCGATGGCCACGACCGTCGGCACCTCCAGGAGGCCCTTGCCCTGGCCCAGCGGCGACCAGGCCTCGGTGGCGATGGAGTGCTCGGCGTGGAAGGCGCGCGCCTGGGCCTGCTGGAGCTGGGGGTGCAGCTCGATCTGGTTGAGGACGGGGACCACGGAGGTCTCGTCCAGCAGCCGCCTCAGGTGCTCGGGGTGGAAGTTCGACACGCCGATCGCCTTGGCGCGGCCGTCGGCGTATATCTTCTCCAACACCCGGTACGTGTCGGTGTAGGCGTCCTTGGCCGGGACCGGCCAGTGGATCAGATACAGGTCGACGTAGTCCAGGCCGAGCTTGTCCAGCGAGGCGTCGAAGGCGCGCAGCGCGCTGTCGTGGCCCTGCTCGGTGTTCCACAGCTTCGTGGTGACGAAGAGCTCGTCACGTGCGACACCGGAGGCGGCGATGGCCTTGCCGGTGCCCGCCTCGTTCTCGTAGATCGCGGCGGTGTCGATGGACCGGTACCCGGACTCGATGGCCTTCGCGACCGCCTTCGCCGCCTCGTCGTCCGGCACCTGCCAGACACCGAAACCGAGCTGCGGCATTTCGAGGCCGTTGTTGAGGGTGATGGAGGGGACCTGGCTCACGAGCGGTCGATCCTTACGTCGTCGGTTGGTACTCCCCACGACAACGAGCGGGCGGGTTCAGGCATTCCCGCCCCATGATCCGGAAACCAGGCTGACCGGTCCGTGGCCGTGGGTGTCGCCGGCGGCGGTGGACCCCGTCGATGTCAGAGGCGGACCGTGTCGACGTCCGTGGTGGACCGCGCCGACGCCGGTGTGGACCGTGTCGAGGTCCGTGGCAGACCGCGTGGGCGTCAGTGGCAGACCCCGTCGACGTCAGTGGCAGACCGCGTGGACGTCAGTGGTAGAGCGCGTCGACCTCGACCGCGTACGCCGTCTCGATCGCCTCGCGCTTCAGCTTCAGCGAGGGCGTCAGCAGCCCGTACTCCTCGGTGAACGGGTGGGCCAGGATCCGGAACGTACGGATCGACTCGGCCTGCGAGACCGCCGTGTTGGCGGCCACCACCGCCCGGCGGACCTCCATCTCCAGGTCCGGGTCGCGCACCAGGTCGGCCGGGGCGAGCGGGGCGCGGCCCTGTATGGAGAGCCAGTGGTCGACGGAGTCCCGGTCGACGGTGACCAGGGCCGCGATGTACGGGCGGTCGTTGCCGACGACGATGCACTGGGCGACCAGCGGATGGGCCCGCACCCGCTCCTCCAGACCGGCCGGCGACACGCTCTTGCCGCCGGACGTCACCAGGATCTCCTTCTTCCGCCCGATGATCGTGAGGTAGCCGTCCTCGTCCAGCGCCCCGATGTCCCCGGTGGCCAGCCAGCCGTGCTCCAGGGCGGCCCGGGTGGCCGCGGGGTCGCCCAGGTAGCCGGAGAAGACGTTGGGCCCGTGCAGCCACACCTCGCCGTCGTCCGCGATGTGCACCGACGTACCGGGGATGGGCTGCCCGACCGTGCCGTACCGGGTGCGCTCGGGCGGGTTGGCGGTCGCCGCCGCGGTGGACTCGGTCAGCCCGTACCCCTCGAAGACGCTCACCCCGGCGCCGGCGAAGAACAGGCCGAGCCGGCGGTCCATGCCCGAGCCGCCCGACATCGCGTGGCGCACCCGGCCGCCCAGCGCGTCGCGGATCTTCTTGTAGACGACCTTGTCGAAGAACTGGTGCTGCATCCGCAGCCCGGCGGAGGGCCCCGGCCCCAGGCCGAAGGCCTTCTGCTCCAGCACCTCCGCGTACGTCACCGCGATGTCCACGGCCTTGTCGAACGGCCCGGACCTGCCCTCCGCCTCGGCCTTGCGCCGGGCGCCGTCGAAGACCTTCTCGAAGATGTACGGCACCGCCAGGATGAAGGTGGGCCGGAACGTCACCAGGTCCGGCATCAGCGCGTTCGCCGACAGCTCCGGCTGGTGGCCCAGCTTGACCCGCCCCCGTACCGCCGCGATCTCCACCATCCGGCCGAAGACGTGCGCCAGCGGGAGGAAGAGGAGCGTGGCCGCCTCGTCGCCGGGCTTGGAGCGGAACACCGGCTCCCAGCGGGCCACCATCGTGTCGCTCTCGAACATGAAGCTCGCATGCGTGATGACGCACCCCTTGGGGCGGCCCGTCGTGCCCGACGTGTAGATCACCGTCGCCACGGAGTCGGGCGTCACCGCACGACGGTGCCGGTGCACCACCTCGTCGTCGACCATCCCGCCCGCGCCGACCAGCTCGTCCAACGCACCGGCGTCCAGCTGCCACAGCCGCTTCAGGTGCGGCAGCCGGTCGATCACCGAGCCGACGGTCATCGCGTGGTCCTCGTGCTCGACCATCACGGCCACCACTTCGGCGTCGTGCAGCATCCAGTGGACCTGCTCGGCGGAGGAGGTCGGGTAGACCGGCACCGACTGGGCCCCCACCGACCAGAGCGCGAAGTCGAAGAGCGTCCACTCGTACCGCGTACGGGACATCAGCGCGACCCGGTCGCCGAACCGGACCCCGTGCGCGATCAGCCCTTTGGCCAGGGCCAGCACCTCGTCGCGGAACACCTCCGAGGTCACATCCCGCCACTGCCCGCCCGCGTCCCTGCGGCCGAGTGCGACCCGCTTCGGATCGTCCTCCGCGTAGGCGAAGACCACATCGGCCAGACCGCCGACCTGAGGCGGCGCGGCCATGGGTGGGACCGTGAATTCACGCAATGACCTGCTCCTCGTGGCGCTCCGCACAGCGCCGCGACGCTACCCCAACCGGGGGCCCGGCGGGAGGGTCCGAACCCCGCGTAAAACGTGGCATTCGCAGGGGTCAACCGTCGAAATCCGGCCAGATGGGCAAGGCTCGGGCGCACTTCTGACGGAGGCGTAAGCGGCTCGCGGCGAAATCTCCACCGAATCCGACCGTGGCGAACACTCCCATGATGTGGGGGTATACGGCGCTCCGTGCCGCTATCGGGCCCTGTGCCTCAGTCGCCGGACCCCCGGTGCAGCCGGTCCCCGCCCGCCAGGATCGCCCCCGCCAGCGCGTCCGCCGCCTCCTGGGCCGCGCCCCTGCGGTCCCCGTGCAGCAGGACGAAGTCGACGCCGCCCGGCTCCGGCAGCCCCGCCCTGGCCGGGACCGGGACGAGCCCCGGCGGGATCAGCCTCCGTGCGTGCACCATCACGCCCAGCCCCGCCCGCGCCGCCGCGACCAGGGCGCTCAGGCTCGTACTCGTACAGGCGATCCGCCAGGACCGCCCGTGCTCCTCCAGCACCTCCAGCGCGCGGGCCCGGGTGATGCCCGGCGGCGGGAAGACGATGAGCGGCACCGGGCGTTCCGGGTCGACCCGCAGCCGCGGCGCCCCGATCCAGTCCAGCGCGTCCTGCCACACCGGCTCGCCGTGCGTGTCGCCGATCCTCCGCTTGGCCAGCACCAGGTCGAGCCGGCCCGCCTCCAGCTGCCGGTGCAGCGTCCCGGACAGCTCCACCGTGAGTTCCAGTTCGACCTCCGGATGGTCGCGGCGGAAGGACTCCAGGATCTCCGGCAGCCGGGTCAGCACGAAGTCCTCGGAGGCGCCGAAGCGGAGCCGGCCGCGCAGCCGGGTGCCCGCGAAGAACGCCGCGGCCCGCTCGTGCGCCCGCAGGATCGTCCGGGCGAAGCCGAGCATCGCCTCACCGTCCTCGGTCAGGTCGACCCGGTGGGTGTCCCGGGCGAACAGTTGCCGTCCGGCCGCCTGCTCCAGCCGCCGGACGTGCTGGCTGACGGTGGACTGCCGGACTCCGAGCCGGCGGGCGGCCTGGGTGAAGCTCAGTGTCTGGGCGACGGCGAGGAAGGTACGGAGCTGGGCGGGGTCGTAGGAGGTGTCCACGTGTCCACGCTAGCGGGGCTTATCGCGATCCGTGATGACAGTCAGAGCGGAGTGAGGGATTCCCGATCGCTAGCCGGCGGGCAGGATGGTGAGGCGTACGAGGAAGCCGACGCCGGTGCGCCCCACCGGCGAGCCGAAGCTGGTGCGGCACACCAGCGAGCCGAAGAACGACGTGGAGCCCATGAGCCGCCGCCGCACCCTCACCCTGCCGTCCTGGCTGCCGGTCGACGCGTACATCCTGACGCTGATCGGCACGGTCGCCCTCGCCGCGCTGCTGCCCGCGCGCTCCACGGCCGCCGATGTGGCGGGCGGGGCCTCCACCGGGGCGGTCGCCCTGCTCTTCTTCCTCTACGGGGCCCGGCTCTCCACCGCCGAGGCGCTCGACGGGCTGAAGCACTGGCGGCTCCACCTCACCGTCCTGGCCTGCACGTTCGTCGCCTTCCCGCTGCTGGGGCTGGCGAGCGGGGGCCTGGTCCCGTACGTGCTGACGCCCGAGCTCCAGGCGGGCTTCCTCTTCCTGTGCCTCGTACCGTCGACGATCCAGTCCTCGATCGCCTTCACCTCGATCGCCCGGGGCAACGTGCCCGCCGCGATCTGCGCCGGGTCCTTCTCCAGCCTCATCGGCATCCTCCTGACCCCGCTGCTCGCCGCGCTCCTGCTCGGCTCGGCCGGCGGCGGGTTCTCGGCGGACTCGCTGCTGAAGATCGTGCTCCAGCTGCTCGTGCCGTTCCTCGCCGGGCAGTTCCTGCGCCGCTGGGTCGGCACCTTCCTGACCCGTCACAAGAAGGTGCTCGGCCTGGTGGACCGCGGCTCGATCCTGCTCGTCGTCTACACCGCGTTCAGCGAGGGCATGGTGGCCGGTGTCTGGAGCCAGGTCACCCCGGCCCGGCTCGGTGCCCTGCTCGGGGCCGAGGCGGTCCTGCTGGCCGTGATGCTCGCGCTGACCTGGTACGGGGCGCGGCGGCTCGGCTTCGACCGGGAGGACCGGATCGCCATCCAGTTCGCCGGGTCGAAGAAGAGCCTGGCGGCGGGGCTGCCCATGGCGAGCGTGCTGTTCGGGGCGCACGCGAGCCTCGCCGTCCTGCCGCTGATGCTCTTCCACCAGATGCAGCTGATGGTCTGCGCGGTCATCGCCAAGCGCCGCTCGCGCGACCCGGAGACGGTGCGGGGCGCGGACGACGCGGGGAGCCCCGGCGACTTCGGCCCGGGGCCCGCCGCACCGGCGCCGGCCACGGTGACCTGAGCGCCCCGGGAGCCCCCTCAGCCCCGCCGGGCCTCCGCCTCCAGCGCGATCCGGTGCTCACCCGCGTACACGTTCATCGACGGCCCCCGCAGGAAGCCCACCAGGGTCAGCCCGCTCTCCGCCGCCAGGTCCACCGCCAGCGAGGACGGTGCCGAGACCGCGGCCAGTACCGGGATCCCCGCCATCACCGCCTTCTGCGCCAGCTCGAACGAGGCCCGCCCCGAGACCAGCAGCACCGCCCGGGACAACGGCAGCCGCCCGTCCGTGAGCGCCCGGCCCACCAGCTTGTCGACCGCGTTGTGCCGCCCCACGTCCTCCCGTACGTCCAGCAGCTCGCCCTCCTCGGAGAAGAGGGCCGCCGCGTGCAGCCCCCCGGTCCGGTCGAACACCTTCTGCGCGGCCCGCAGCCGGTCCGGCAGGGCGGCGAGCAGCTCGGGCGTGAGCCGGACCGGGGGAGCGTCGCCGACCGGGTGACGGGTGGTGGTGCGGACCGCGTCCAGGCTGGCCTTTCCGCACAGGCCGCACGAGGAGGTGGTGTAGACGTTGCGCTCCAGGGTGATGTCGGGCACCACGACGCCCGGCGCGAGCCGCACGTCCACCACGTTGTACGTGTTCACGCCGTCCGCGGTCGCCCCGGCGCAGTAGACGATGGACCGCACCTCCCCGCCCTCGGCGATCACGCCCTCGCTCACCAGGAACCCCGCGGCCAGCGCGAAGTCGTCACCGGGTGTGCGCATGGTGATGGCCAGCGGCTTTCCGTTCAGCCGGATCTCCAGGGGCTCCTCCGCGACGAGCGTGTCGGCGCGGGAGGAGACGGCACCGTCGCGGATACGGAGGGTGCGGCGGCGCTCGGTGACCCGTCCCATGAGGCTGAACCCGATTTCTGTCGATGTGCGGAGCTTTCGGCCGTGGTTCCGGCCGGAGCCTGGCCCTGCCATTGTCCTGCACACGCGGTACACCGTCTCCGCTGCCACCACCGTCCACCCGAACGGACGGTCGGGGGGAGCATGCAGGTGAAGCTGTTGTCAATGCTCCAACGTGTGGGCCGGATTCCTGTGGGATCACGTGCCCTCGTACCGGACAGTAGCCACCAAGACTGGGTGTTTCCTGCCCTACGTAACGATGGGAACCCGTATGACCGGCTCACGTGTCGTGGCGCTCGGCCACTATCAGCCCGCCAAGGTGCTCACCAACGACGATCTGGCGGCCATGGTCGACACGAGCGACGAGTGGATCACGAGCCGGGTCGGCATCAAGACCCGGCACGTGGGCGGCCCCGACGAGCCGGTCGACGAACTGGCCGCGCACGCCGGCGCCAAGGCGCTGGCCGCCGCCGGCCTCCAGCCCGCCGACATCGATCTGGTACTGGTGGCCACCTCCACCGCCATCGACCGGTCCCCGAGCATGTCGGCGCGGGTCGCGGCGCGGCTCTCCGTGGGGTCACCCGCCGTGATGGACATCAACGTGGTCTGCTCGGGCTTCACCCACGCCCTGGCCGTCGCCGACCACACGATCCGGGCCGGTGCGGCGACCCGGGCCCTGGTCATCGGTGCCGACAAGATGGGCGACATCGCCGACTGGACCGACCGCACCACCTGCGTGCTGCTCGGCGACGGCGCGGGCGCCGCCGTCGTCACCGCCGACCCGTCCGCCCCCGACACCCCGGGCGGCCCCGGGATCGGGCCGGTGCTGTGGGGGTCCGTGCCGGAGATGGGCAACGCCGTCCGGATCGAGGGGACGCCGCCGCGCTTCGCGCAGGAGGGGCAGTCCGTCTACCGCTGGGCCACCACCCAGCTGCCTCCCATCGCCCGCAAGGTCTGCGAGAAGGCGGGCATCACCCCGGAGGACCTGGGCGCGGTCGTCCTGCACCAGGCCAACCTGCGGATCATCGAGCCGGTCGCCCGGAAGATCGGCGCGGTCAACGCGGTCATCGCGCGGGACGTGGTCGACTCCGGCAACACCTCCGCCGCCTCCATCCCCATGGCGCTCTCCAAGCTCGTCGAGCGCGGCGAGGTCGCCTCCGGCGCTCCGGTGCTGCTCTTCGGTTTCGGCGGGAACCTCTCGTACGCCGGGCAGGTCATCCGCTGCCCCTGAGTGTTCTGGCAGAGGCTTTGTCCTGGGTGTGGAGAAAGTTGGCGCTGATTCCTGCGCAACTTCTTCCCACTCCGGGAAAGCGCTGCTACGTTCCCCTCGAAAGCCCGACGGACTGGCCGGATGTGGCGGGGAGGGACGCGTGAGACGTATGACGGCACGACCCGCGAACACGCATCAGGCACGGCTGCTCCGGCTGCTGCGCGACGGGGGCCCCAACTCCCGGGCGCAGCTGGGCGATCAGGTCGACCTCTCGCGCTCCAAGCTCGCCGTCGAGGTGGACCGGCTGCTGGAGACCGGTCTGGTGGTGGCCGACGGACTCGCCGCATCCCGTGGCGGACGCCGCTCGCACAACATCCGGCTCGCCCCCGAACTACGGTTCCTCGGGGTCGACATCGGCGCCACCTCCATCGATGTCGCCGTCACCAACGCCGAGTTGGAGGTGCTGGGACACCTCAACCAGCCGATGGACGTGCGCGAGGGGCCCGTGGCCGTCTTCGAGCAGGTCCTCGTGATGGCGGCCAAACTCCGGGCCTCCGGTCTCGCCGAGGGTTTCGACGGCGCGGGCATCGGCGTCCCCGGCCCCGTCCGCTTCCCCGAAGGCGTACCGGTCGCGCCACCGATCATGCCCGGCTGGGACGGGTTCCCGGTTCGCGAGGCGCTCAGTCAGGATCTGGGCTGCCCCGTCATGGTCGACAACGACGTGAACCTCATGGCGATGGGGGAGCAGCACGCGGGCGTCGCCCGCTCCGTGGGCGACTTCCTCTGCGTCAAGATCGGTACGGGTATCGGCTGCGGAATCGTCGTCGGCGGTGAGGTCTACCGGGGTACGACGGGCAGCGCCGGGGACATCGGGCACATCCAGGTGGAGCCGGACGGCCGGGCCTGCGCCTGCGGCAACAAGGGCTGCCTGGAAGCCCACTTCAGCGGGGCCGCCCTGGCCCGCGACGCACAGGAGGCGGCCCGGGAGGGCCGCTCGCCCGAACTCGCGGCCCGGCTGGAGGCGGCCGGACGGCTCACCGCCGCCGACGTGGCCGCCGCCGCGGCGGCCGGGGACGCCGCCGCGCTCGACCTGATCCGCGAGGGCGGCAACCGGGTCGGGCAGGTCATCGCCGGCCTCGTCAGCTTCTTCAATCCCGGTCTGGTGGTGATCGGCGGCGGGGTCACCGGCCTCGGTCACAACCTCCTCGCCAGTGTCCGCACCCAGGTCTACCGGCAGTCCCTGCCGCTGGCCACCCGCAACCTCCCCATCGTGCTGGGCGAGTTGGGGCCCACCGCCGGAGTGATCGGCGCGGCCCGGCTCATCAGCGACCACCTCTTCTCACCGGCCTGAGGGCACCGGCACGCCTCCGGGTCACCACCTCGGTCACCTGCACCTAGCCGCCCCACCGCACCACCCCGTCGTCCCGCTCGCCCCACCGCACCACCCGCCCCACCGCACCACCGCACCACCCGCACCCAGCACCACCCGCACCACCGTTTTGGTCAGGTACTCGTCACGTACCCCTGGTCAGCAGCCGCTCGCGATGCCGCCGGCTCCACGGCACCTCCAGCCCTGCGCCCTGCCCGCTCACCGGCCCTCCCCGAACGCCCGGCACCCGCCCGGGTACGGGGAGACCCCATTCGCCGAGGGGATTCGTCATGGCACCAGAACCACCCCTGCTCACCATGTCCGGCATCACCAAGTCCTTCCCCGGCGTACGCGCCCTGGACGGCGTCGACCTGGAGGTCCAGGCCGGCGAGGTCCACTGCCTCCTCGGCCAGAACGGCGCGGGCAAGTCCACCCTCATCAAGGTCCTCGCCGGGGCCCACCAGCCCGACGGCGGCGAGATCACCTGGCGCGGCGAGCCCGTCCGGCTCAAGTCGCCGATCGCGGCCATGCGCCTGGGCATCGCCACCATCTACCAGGAACTCGACCTGGTCGAAGGGCTGTCGGTCGCCGAGAACGTCTTCCTCGGCCACGAACCGACCAGCGCCGGCTTCATCGTCCGTACGGGGGAGGGGCGTTCGGCGGCGAAAGCGCTCCTCGCCCGTCTCGGCCACCCCGAGATCGACCCCGCGCGGCCGGTCGGGGACCTCTCCGCCGCCCAGCAGCAGATCGTCTCCATGGCGCGGGCGCTCTCCCACGACGTACGGCTCATCGTGATGGACGAGCCCTCCGCCGCGCTCGACCCCGACGAGGTCGACAACCTCTTCCGGATCGTCGACAGCCTGACCGCCGACGGGGTCGCCGTCGTCTACATCTCGCACCGGCTGGAGGAGATCCGCCGCATCGGCGACCGGGTCACCGTGCTGAAAGACGGCCGGGCGGTCGCGGTCGGGCTCCCCGCCGCCGGAACGCCGACACGCGACATCGTTGCCATGATGACCGGCCGCGATGTCGAGTACGTCTTCCCGCCGCGCCCCGAAGAGCCGGAGGCCAACACCGCCGAACCCGTCCTCCGGGTCCAAGGCCTTTCCCGTAAAGGGGAGTTCGCTCCCGTCGACCTCGAACTGCGGCCCGGCGAGATCGTCGGCCTCGCCGGACTCGTCGGCTCCGGCCGCTCCGAGATCCTGGAGACGATCTACGGCGCCCGCAAGGCGAGCACCGGGACCGTCACCGTCGCGGGCAAGCAGCTGCGCCCCGGCAGTGTCCGCGCCGCCGTCGCCGCCGGGATCGGTCTCGCCCCCGAGGAGCGCAAGGCCCAGGCGCTGCTGATGACCGAGTCCGTCACCCGTAACGTCTCCGTCTCCTCCCTGTCCCGGTTCGCCCGGGTGGGCTGGATCGACCGGGGCGGCGAGCGGCGGTCCGCGCGGCAGGCCACCCGCGAGCTGTCCCTGCGGCCGGACAACCCGGACACCCCCATCCGTACCCTCTCCGGCGGCAACCAGCAGAAGGCCGTCCTCGCCCGCTGGCTGCTGCGCGGCTGCCGGGTCCTGCTGCTCGACGAACCCACCCGCGGCGTCGACGTCGGCGCCCGCGCGGAGCTCTACGCCGTGATCCGCCGGCTGGCCGACGAAGGCCTCGCCGTCCTGCTCGTCTCCAGCGAAGTGCCCGAAGTCCTGGGCCTCGCCGACCGGGTGCTGGTGCTCCGGGAGGGCCACGTGGTGCACACGGCCCCCGCCCAGGAGCTCGACGAGCACCGCGTACTCGACCTCGTGATGGAAGGGAGCCCGACGCCATGACACAGCCCGCCCCGTCGGCGCAGCACAACGGGCCGGACAAGGGGGCCCTCACCGGCCCCGCCGCCACGCCCCCCTCGAAGACGGGCGGTGGCGGCCGGCCGGGACTCGGTCTGCGGCTCGACGTCCGGACCCTGTCCCTGCTCGGCGTCCTCGCCGTCCTGATCGCGGTCGGCGGCATCACCGAGCCCGATGCGTTCCTGGACACCGGGAACCTCCAGCTGATCCTGACCCAGGCCTCCGTCATCGGGGTCGTCACCGTCGGCATGACCTTCGTCATCACCAGCGGCGGCATCGACCTCTCGGTGGGGGCGATGGTCGCCCTCGCCTCGGTCTGGGCGACGACGCTGGCCACCCAGGAGTACGGCTTCGCGGGCATCGCCTTCACCGCCGTGGTCGTCGGCGTCGCCGCCGGACTCGTCAACGGTGTGCTCATCGCGTACGGGGGCATGGTCCCGTTCATCGCGACGCTGGCCATGCTCGCCTCGGCGCGCGGCCTCGCCCTCCAGATCACCGACGGCAAGACCCAGATCGTCACCGTCGACTCGGTCCTCAACCTGGGCCTGCCGGACTCCTACGTCCTCGGCATCCCGCCGCTGGTCCTCATGTTCGCCGCCGTCACCGTCATCGGCTGGCTGATCCTCAACCGGACCACCTTCGGCCGCCGCACGGTCGCCGTCGGCGGCAACGCGGAGGCGGCCCGCCTCGCCGGGATCGACGTCCGCCGCCAGCGGCTCTACCTCTACGTACTGTCCGGGCTGTGCTGCGGCATCGCCGCCTTCATGCTGATCGTGCTCGCCGGCTCCGGCCAGAACACCAACGGCAACCTGTACGAACTCGACGCCATCGCCGCCGCGATCATCGGCGGCACCCTGCTCAGCGGCGGCCGCGGCACCATCGTCGGCTCCGTCCTCGGCGTCCTGGTCTTCACGACGATCACCAACATCTTCGCGCTCAACAACCTCCAGAGCGACGTCCAGCAGATCGCCAAGGGCGCCATCATCGTCGCCGCCGTCCTCGTCCAGCGCCGCACCCTGCGCGGCGGCGAGACCTGAGCAGCCGCGCAACCCCCGTACCCCGCACCCGCACCCCGTACCCACCCACCGGATGAAGGGCCTCACCGCCATGCCAGAAACCAGCCGCAGAGGGCTGCTGTTCGGAGCCACCGCCATCTCCGCGGGCGCGCTCCTCACCGCCTGCACCAGCAACGAGCCGAAGAACGCCGAGCCCGCCGGCAACAGCCAGAGCGCCGCCGACGACAAGCCGGGCAAGCCCGTCACCATCGGCTTCGCCGGACCGCAGGCCGACCACGGCTGGCTCAACGCCATCAACGTGAACGCCAAGTCGCGGGCGGAGAAGTACAGCGAGGTGACGCTGGAGATCACCGAGGGCTCCAACGACACCGCCGCCCAGATCGGCCAGGTCAAGACCCTCATCAACAAGAAGGTCGACGTCCTGGTCATCCTCCCCGCCGACGGCAAGGCGCTCACCCAGGTCGGCCTGGAGGCGATGCGGGCGGGCATCCCCGTCGTCAACCTGGACCGCATCTTCGCCTCCCCGCAGGCGTACCGCTGCTGGGTCGGCGGCGACAACTACGGCATGGGCCTCAACGCCGGGCACTACATCGGCGAGCAGCTCAAGGGCAAGGCGGACGCCAAGGTCGTCGAGCTGGCCGGCATCGACAACCTGGAGCTGACCAAGCAGCGCAGCCAGGGCTTCGCCGACGCCCTCAAGAACTACTCCAACATCAAGCTGGTGGCCCGTCAGGCCGCCGACTTCACCGTGGAGTCGGGCCAGGCGAAGATGGCCCAACTGCTCCAGGCGCAGAAGCAGTTCGACGCCCTGTGGAACCACGACGACGACCAGGGCGTGGGCGCGCTCCGGGCCATCCAGCAGGCGGGCCGCGACGAGTTCATCATGGTCGGCGGCGCCGGCGCCAAGTCCGCGATGGACGCCATCAAGGCGGACAACGGGGTCCTCAAGGCGACCGTCCTCTACCCGCCGACGATGGCCGCCTCGGCGATCGACCTGGCACGGGCACTGGGCCAGAACAAGGGCATCGACGGCCTCTCCGAGATGGAGATCCCGACCTCCCTGACCCTCTACTCGGCCGTGGTCACCAAGGACAACATCGACCAGTACCTGCCGACGGGCTTCAACTGACCGGGCCTGCGGGGGGTGCGGCGAGCGCATCCCCCGGCCGGCCACCGCACACCGATGAGGAGGAAGTCCGCATGGCCCGTAGTCAAGAGCAGGGGACACAGACGCAGACCGCGAGCGCGACACCGCCGCCGGAGGGGGCGCGAGGAACGCTCGGGGTCGGCATGGTCGGATACGCGTTCATGGGCGCCGCCCACTCCCAGGGGTGGCGCACCGCGGGACACGTCTTCGACCTGCCGGTGCGGCCCGCTCTCGCCGCGATCTGCGGACGCGACCGCAGGGCGGTCGACGCCGCCGCGGCCCGGCACGGCTGGGCCGCCGCGGAGACCGACTGGCGGGCGCTGATCGCCCGGGACGACGTGCAGCTGGTCGACATCTGCACCCCCGGCGACAGCCATGCGGAGATCGCCATCGCCGCCTTGGAGGCGGGCAAGCACGTGCTGTGCGAGAAGCCGCTCGCCAACACGGTCGCCGAGGCGGAGGCGATGGTCCGCGCCGCCGAAGCGGCCAAGGCCCGGGGCCAGGTGGCGATCGTGGGCTTCAACTACCGCAAGGTGCCCGCCATCACCTACGCCCGCCGGCTCATCGCGGACGGCCGCCTCGGCACCCTGCGCCACGTGCGCGCCAGCTACCTCCAGGACTGGCTGGTCGACCCGGCCTCCCCGCTCACCTGGCGGCTCAAGCGCGAACACGCCGGCTCGGGCGCGCTGGGCGACCTGGGGGCGCACATCGTCGACCTCGCCCAGTACCTGGCGGGGGAGCTGCTGACCGGGGTCTCCGCCGTGAGTGAGACCTTCGTACGGGAGCGGCCCCTGCTCACCGGTGCGTCGGCCGGGCTCTCCGGCGCCACGGACGCGGTGGAGCGAGGCGAGGTGACGGTGGACGACGCGGCCATCTTCACCGGCCGCCTCGCCTCCGGTGCGCTCGCCTCCTTCGAGGCGACCCGGATGGCGGCGGGCCGCAAGAACGCGCTGCGGCTGGAGATCAACGGGGAGCTGGGCTCGCTCGCCTTCGACCTGGAGCGGCTCAACGAGCTCTCCTTCCACGACCACACCGAGCCCGCCGCCACCGCCGGCTTCCGCCGCATCCTGGTCACCGAGCCCGAGCACCCCTACCTGGAGGCCTGGTGGCCGCCGGGCCACGGCCTCGGGTACGAGCACACCTTCGTCCACCAGGCCCGCGATGTGGTCCGCACCATCACCGAAGGGCTCGCCCCCCGGCCCTCGTTCGCGGACGGGCTCCAGGTGCAGCGGGTGCTCGCCGCCGTCGAGGAGAGCGCCGCCAAGAACTCCGTACACACCGCTGTCCCGGCCTAGGAGGTCGCCGCCCATGCCCCGCCCCTTCACCCTGTTCACCGGCCAGTGGGCCGACCTCCCGCTGGAGGAGGTCTGCGCACACGCCCGGGACTTCGGCTACGACGGACTCGAACTCGCCTGCTGGGGAGATCACTTCGAGGTCGAGAAGGCGCTCGCCGACCCCGGCTACCTGGACAGCAGGCACCAACTGCTCGACAGGTACGGGCTCAAGTGCTTCGCCATCTCCAACCACCTCGTCGGCCAGGCCGTCTGCGACCACCCGATCGACGAACGCCACCAGGGCATCCTGCCCGCCCGCATCTGGGGCGACGGCGAGGCCGAAGGCGTACGGCAGCGGGCCGCCGCCGAGATGGCCGACACCGCACGGGCCGCCGCCGCCTTCGGCGTGGACACGGTGATCGGCTTCACCGGCTCCTCGATCTGGCACCTGGTCGCGATGTTCCCGCCGGTCCCGCCGCACATGATCGAGCGCGGCTACGAGGACTTCGCGGAGCGCTGGAACCCGGTCCTGGACGTCTTCGACGCCGAGGGGGTGCGCTTCGCCCACGAGGTGCACCCGAGCGAGATCGCGTACGACTACTGGACCACCAAGCGCGCCCTCGAAGCGGTGGACCACCGGCCCGCGTTCGGGCTCAACTTCGACCCGAGCCACTTCGTCTGGCAGGACCTCGACCCGGTCGGCTTCCTCTACGACTTCCGGGACCGGATCTACCACGTGGACTGCAAGGAGGCCCGCAAGCGCCTCGACGGCCGCAACGGCCGCCTCGGCTCGCACCTGCCGTGGGGCGACCCCCGGCGCGGCTGGGACTTCGTCTCCGCCGGCCACGGTGACGTGCCCTGGGAGGACGTGTTCCGGATGCTCCGGTCCATCGGCTACGAGGGCCCGGTCTCCGTGGAGTGGGAGGACGCGGGCATGGACCGGCTGACCGGCGCCCCGGAGGCGCTCGCCAGCCTCAGGCGGTTCGACTTCGACCCGCCGTCGGCCTCCTTCGACGCGGCCTTCGGCGGCGGCGAGTAGGGCGGCCGGCCCAAGCCCCGGGGCGTCATCCCGGCGACACCCCTTAGCTCCCGGGGCCACCTCGTGCTGCCCTGAATCCCCTTTGTCCTGACAGAAGCAGAAGTTCGACCCACCTGTTGCACAAGGGCTTTCCGTCCTGGAGGAACAGGTCTACCGTCCTCAGCGTGTACACGACATGACTTGCGTCACCGGGTTCGCTCCCGTCCCCGGTGGCGCACGCGCGGCAGTCCCCGCGCGGCACGGCACGGCTACACCCGCCCGTACAACCGGCACTCTCCGGAGGACCTACGTGCACCGAACCAGAAAGCGGCTCCTGGCCCGGACCCGCGTCCGTAAATCGCTCGCGCTGTTCACCGGCGGACTCCTCGCCGCCGCGACCCTGACCCTCGGCTCCGCCCCCGGAGCCACCGCCCACCCCGGTCACCCGGGCCACGAGGCGCCCGTGGCGGAGGACTTCCAGCAGGTCACCCTCGCCAAGGGCGCGGAGGAGACCGGCGAGCCCATGTCGCTCGCCGTCCTCCCCGACCGCAGCGTGCTGCACACCTCGCGCGGCGGCGAGCTGCGGATCACCGACAGCGCCGGCAACACCAGGATCTCCGGCACCCTCCCCGTGTACACGCACGACGAGGAAGGCCTCCAAGGCGTCGGCGTCGACCCCGACTTCGCCGAGAACCGGGCCATCTACCTCTTCTACGCACCCCCGTTGGACACCCCGGCGGGCGACGCCCCGGAGACCGGGACCGCCGCCGACTTCGAGAAGTTCGAGGGCGTCAACCGGCTCTCCCGCTTCGTCCTGAACGAGGACGGCACGCTCGACACCGCCAGCGAGAAGAAGGTCCTGGACGTCCCCACCTCGCGCGGCATCTGCTGCCACGTCGGCGGCGACATCGACTTCGACAAGGACGGTAACCTCTACCTCTCCACCGGCGACGACACCAACCCCTTCGCCTCCGACGGCTACACCCCCATCGACGAACGCCCCGACCGCAACCCGGCGTTCGACGCCCAGCGGACCTCCGGCAACACCAACGACCTGCGCGGCAAGATCCTGCGCATCAAGGTCGCCGAGGACGGCTCGTACGCGATCCCGGACGGCAACCTCTTCGAGCCCGGCACGGAGAAGACCCGCCCCGAGATCTACGCGATGGGCTTCCGCAACCCCTTCCGCTTCTCCGTCGACCAGGCCACCGGCATCCTCTACGTCGGTGACTACGGCCCCGACGCCGGCTCGGCCGACCCGAACCGCGGCCCGTCCGGCAAGGTGGAGTTCGCCCGGGTGACGAAGGCCGGCAACTTCGGCTGGCCGTACTGCGTCGGCGACAACGAGCCGTACATCGATCACGACTTCGCCACCAAGACCTCCGGCGCCGCCTTCGACTGCGCCGACCTGAAGAACGACTCGCCGAACAACACCGGCCTCGTCGACCTGCCGCCGGCCGAGGCCGCCTGGATCCCGTACGACGGCGGCTCGCTGCCCGAGTTCGGCAGCGGCTCCGAGTCCCCGATGGGCGGACCGGTCTACCGCTACGACGCCGACCTCGACTCCCCGGTCAAGTTCCCCGAGGCCTACGACGGCGACTTCTTCGCCGGTGAGTTCGGCCGCCAGTGGATCAAGCGCATCGAGCAGGACGCCGACGGCACCGTCCGGTCCATCAACGACGTGCCGTGGTCCGGAACCCAGATCATGGACATGGCCTTCGGCCCGGACGGGGCACTCTACGTCCTGGACTACGGCCTCGCCTGGTTCGGCGGCGACGAGAACTCCGCCCTCTACCGCATCGAGAACGCCACCGGAGGCCGCTCACCCATCGCCGAGGCCTCCGCGAACAAGACCTCCGGCACCGCACCCCTGAAGGTGAAGTTCTCCTCGGCCGGCACGGCGGACGGCGACGGCGACCCGCTCACGTACGCCTGGGACTTCGGTGACGGCGGCACCTCGACGGCCGCCGACCCCACGTACACGTACAAGAAGAACGGTACGTACGTCGCGACGCTCACCGCCGAGGACCCGTCCGGGCGCACCGGCTCCGCCAGCGTCCACGTGACCGTCGGCAACACCGCCCCCACCGTGGAGCTGGTGCTCCCCGAGGACGGGCAGCTCTTCGAGTTCGGTGACTCCGTGCCGTTCAAGGTGAACGTCAGCGACCCGGAGGACGGCACCATCGACTGCACCAAGGTCGAGGTCAAGTTCACCCTGGGCCACGACAGCCACGGCCACGACATGACCACCGAGCACGGCTGCGAAGGCACCATCAAGACCGCCATGGAAGGCGGCCACGACCCCAACGCCAATATCTACGGCGGCATTTCGGCCTCCTACACCGACAACGGCGGCGGTGGCCAGGCGAAGCTGACCGGCAAGGACACCGCCCGGCTCCAGCCCAGGCACCGGCAGGCCGAGCACTTCGACGGTTCCTCCGGTGTCACCACGCCGAGCAAGTCGAGCGCCCACGGCGGAAAGACCGTCGGTGACATCCACAACGACGACTGGATCTCCTTCAAGACCTACGTCCTCGGCGGCACCACGAAGCTCACCGCCCGTATCTCGTCCGCCGGTTCGGGCGGCTTCCTCGAAGTGCGCACCGGATCGTCCACCGGCAAGATCCTCGGCTCGGGACCGGTCCCGGTGACCGGCAGCTGGGACACCTTCCAGGACATCGACATCCCGCTGCGCGGAGCCCCCAAGAAACAGACCGAACTCTTCCTCGTCTTCAAGGGCGGCGACGGCGCGCTCTACGACATCGACGACTTCGAACTCTCCGACAGCCCGGTCGGCAAGAGCGCCAAACGCGTCCTGGTCTTCTCCAAGACCGCCGGCTTCCGCCACGACTCCATCCCGGACGGTATCGCCGCGCTGAAGGAGATCGGCAGGGACACCGGCATCACGGTCGACTCCACCGAGTCCGCCGCCCAGTTCACCACGGCCAACCTCGCCCGCTACGACGCCGTCGCCTTCCTCTCCACCACCGGTGACGTCCTCGACGCCGAACAGCAGAAGGCGTTCGAGAACTACGTCGCCACGGGCGGCGGTTACGTCGGCATCCACGCGGCGGCCGACACCGAGTACGACTGGGAGTTCTACGGCGGCCTCGTCGGCGCCCACTTCGACTCCCACCCGCACATCCAGCCCGCCACCGTCCGCGTCGAGGACCACGACCATCCGGCCACCGCGCACCTGGACCAGGAGTGGGAGCGCACCGACGAGTGGTACAACTACCGCACCAACCCCCGGGACAAGGCCAAGGTGTTGGCCACCCTGGACGAGACCACCTACAGCGGCGGCAACATGAAGGGTGACCACCCGATCTCCTGGTGCCAGACCTACCAGGGCGGCCGTTCCTTCTACACCGGCCTCGGCCACACCAAGGAGTCCTACGCCGAACCGGCCTTCCGCGAACACGTGTCGGGCGGCCTGCGCTACGCCACCGGCCAGGTGAAGGCGGACTGCAAGCCGGACAAGGGCTACCGCACCATCTTCAACGGCAAGACGCTGGAGGGCTGGAAGCAGGCCGGCCCCGGACAGTTCTCCATCAGCGACGGCGCCCTGCACTCCGAGGGCGGCATGGGCCTGCTCACCTACCAGGCCAAGGAGCTGAAGGCGTACTCGCTCAAGCTCGACTGGAAGATGGCGGGCGACGACAACTCCGGTGTGTTCGTGGGCTTCCCGGAGTCCGACGACCCCTGGTCGGCGGTGGACAACGGCTACGAGATCCAGATCGACGCCACCGACGCGGCCGACCGCACCACGGGCGCCGTCTACACCTTCAAGTCGGCCGACATCAAGACCCGTGACCGCGTCCTGCGGCCCCCGGGCCAGTGGAACAGCTACGAGATCAAGGTCCAGGGCGAACGTCTGCAGGTCTTCCTCAACGGAGCGAAGATCAACGACTTCACCAACACCGACCCGGCCCGCAGCCTGAAGGAAGGCTACATCGGCCTCCAGAACCACGGAGCCGACGACCACGTGTCCTTCCGCGACATCCAGCTGAAGGAGCTGCCCTCGACGTAGGGCGGCCACCTCTGCCGACGGCGGGCGGGGGAGCGTTCATACCTCCTCCGCCCGCCGTCCTCCACCTCTTCACCCCCCAGGGAGGCAGCCCGTGACCGCACATGCCGATCGCCCAGGCCGTGACGACGCCCCAGGCCGTAATGATGCTCCAGGCCGTGTCGAGGCAGCTTCGAGCCGTCCTGACGCTCCGGGCCGACCCGATGGTCCGGGCCGTACGGGCACGCCAGGGCGCCGTACCGGTGTCTGGTTCATCGGAGCGCGCGGCTCCGTGGCCACCACCGCCACCACGGGGTGCGCCGCCATCGCCGCGGGCCTCCACCCGCCGACCGGCATGGTCACCGAGACGCCCCCCTTCGCCGACAGCGGCCTGCCGCCCCTGACCTCGCTGGTCTTCGGCGGCCACGAGACCCTGGACTGCCCGCTCGCCAAACGGGCCGAGGCACTGGCCGAGGGCGGCGTGCTGCCGTACCGCCTGCCCACCGCCGTACGCGGCGAACTCGACGCGGCCGACGCCGAGATACGCCCCGGCGGACCGCTCCCCGGCGACACCCGCACCGACGAGGAACTGATCGCCGCGTTCGCCGCCGACCTCACCGGCTTCGCCCACCGCCACGAGCTGGCCCGCACGGTCGTCATCAACGTCTCCTCCACCGAGCCGGCCGCCGGCCCCGGCAGCCCCCGGCTCCCCGCCAGCTCGCTGTATGCCGCGGCCGCCCTGCGAGCCGGCTGCTCCTACGCCAACTTCACCCCCTCCACCGGCCTGCGCGCCCCCGCGCTGGCCGAGGCCGTCGCCGACTGCGGGCTTCCCCACGCGGGGCGCGACGGCAAGACCGGCCAGACGCTGCTCCGCTCCGTGCTCGCCCCGATGTTCCTCCAGCGCGCCCTGCCGGTACGGGCCTGGTCCGGGTCGAACCTGCTGGGCGGCGGGGACGGGGCGGCGCTGGCCGACCCGGCCGCGGCCGCCGCCAAGAACGCGGGCAAGGAGCGCGTCCTCGCCGACACCTTCGGCACCGCCCCCGAGGGCGAGGTCCACATCGACGACGTGCCCGCCATGGGAGACTGGAAGACAGCCTGGGACCACATCGCCTTCGACGGCTTCCTCGGCTCCCGGATGGTCCTCCAGACCATCTGGCAGGGATGCGACTCGGCCCTCGCGGCCCCGCTCGTCCTGGACCTGGCCCGGCTGCTCGCCCGCTCCCACGAGCTGGGGCTGAGCGGCCCCCGGCCGGAGCTGGGGTTCTACTTCAAGGACCCGGACGGCGGCACCTCGGCCGCGCTCGCCGAGCAGTACGCCACCTTGCTGGCCTTCGCCGAGCGGCTGCGGGGCCGGGCGTGAGGTGGCGGCTGCTGTCGGCGCTCGGGGCGTTCCCCGCCGGCCGGCGGGGGGCGCCCCCCCGGCCGCCGGGCCCGGCCGGCCAGA
>NZ_JBEYKR010000107.1:0-25029 GCF_040703535.1 Streptomyces sp. NPDC007346 | reverse complement strand
GGGGGGGGGGCCCCCCCCCCCCGCCGGGGGGCGCCCCCCCGCCCCCCGCCCCCGGGCGGCGGGCGGCGTCCTCACGGGCGGCCTGCTCCGGGTGCCGGCCGCGCCAGTACGGGTTGTCGTGCGGCAGCCCGCCGGTGACCCTCCCGTACATCCCGAACGTCAGGATCAGCAGCCCCATCACGAAGCTGAAGATCACGTTGGACATCCCGAAGCCCAGAATGTTCACGCCCTTGTCCAGGACGAAGATGTGACCGAACCCGCTGAGCAGGAAGAGCGTGCCGACCGTCATGTTCACCATCGACGCGAGGTTCCCGCCGACCACCGCCCCGGCGATCAGCGCCAGGCCGACGACGACGGAGATCAAACTGAGGAGGCCGTTCGTCGACAGGCCGGCCACCTGAGCCCCGCTCGTCTCGAAGAATCCCAGCCGGTGGGTGAAGCCGAGGACGCCGAAGACCAGCAGGATGACTCCGCACAGCCCGGCCCCGATCCGGTACACGGTCGCGAGCCGGTGGTCCACAGGGAGTTCGTCACTCAGTTTCATGGCCGTCTCCTGTCGGTGGCAGAACCGAGAACCCTTGCGGGCCGCCGAGGCGGAGCTCTCCGCGACGGAGCGCCGGATGCGCGGTGGCGCGCGCAGGGCGTTCCTCTTCACTGTGCCGAGCGGCGGGCCGGTCCGCTCGGCGGTCCGGACGCGGCCGGCCGGGTCTCTCCGTCCCCTCCGCTCCACCGCGGGCCCGCCGCCCCGCTGATTGCCGGGCGGCCGGGCGGCGAGGCGCCGGACACCGTGCGCCGTTCCTCCGTCGTACGGTGGGCCGAACGGGCGATGCCGGTCCCCACGCTCACCGGAGGGGCTGCCGGGGCCCGCCCGCCCCCTCAGCGCAGGAAGTCCGCCAGCCCCGTCAGCAGGCGCTCGACGTCGTCCGTGTCGTTGTACGCGCAGAGCCCCACGCGCAGCCCGCCGTCGTCGCCGAGGCCCAGGTGCCGGGAGGCCTCCAGGGCGTAGAAGGAACCGGCCGGGGCGTGGACGCCGGAGCGGGCGAGGAAGCGGTACGCGTCCGAGGCGTCCCGGCCCTCGAAGGTGAGCAGCAGCGTGGGCGTCCGGTCGGCCGCCCGGGAGTGCACCGTCACCCCGCCCAGCTCGCCCAGCGCCTTCTCGGCCACCTCCAGCAGGGCCCCCTCGTGGGCGCCGATCGCCGCGTAGGCCGACCGCAGCCGCTCCCGCCGCCCGCCCGCCGCTCCCCGTGGACCCAGCTCCGCGATGAAGTCGACGGCGGCACGGGTGGCGGCCAGCACCTCGTACGGGAGGGTGCCGAGCTCGAAGCGCTCGGGTACGGCGTCGCCGGAGGGCACCAGCTTGTCGGGCCGCAGGGTCTCCAGCAGCTCCGGCCGGGCGGCGAGCACGCCGTGGTGGGGGCCGAAGAACTTGTACGGCGAGCAGACGAAGAAGTCGGCGCCGAGCCGTTCCACATCGACGAAGTCGTGGGCCGTCAGGTGCACCCCGTCGACATGGAACAGCGCACCGGCCCGGTGGACCAGCTCCGCCATCGCGGCGACATCGGGCCGGGTGCCGATCAGGTTGGAGGCCCCGGTCACCGCGACCAGCCGGGTGCGGTCGGTCAGCAGCGCGCCGACGGCCTCCGTGGGCAGCTCCCCGGTGGCCGGGTCGAACTCCGCCCAGCGCACCACGGCACCGGCCCGTCCGGCCGCCTGTATCCAGGGGCGGATGTTGGCGTCGTGGTCCAGCCGGCTGACCACCACCTCGTCGCCCGGCGCCCAACTCCTGGACAGCACACGGGAGATGTCGTACGTGAGCTGGGTCGAGCTGCGCCCGAAGACGATCCCGGCCGGGTCCGCGCCCAGCAGATCGGCCAGCGCTGCTCTGAAGTCGTGGACGATCGTCTCCGCGTGGATCTCCCCGGGCAGCGCGGCGCCCCGGATCGACAGGGGCCGGCTCAGCGCCTCGGTGAAGGCGGCGATGACGGGCTCCGGTGTCTGGGTGCCGCCGGGTCCGTCGAAGTGAGCCGTACCGGCCCGGAGGGCGGGAAACTGCGCGCGCACGGTGCTGATGTCGTAACTCAAGGAGACTCCCTCGCTCGTGGGCGCTTCGGGCCGGGTCCCGGCCGTGGCGCCGACCGTCCGTCGCGGCCCCGTCCGGGGCGGACGGCCGGCGCCGATCATCGCAGGGTCCCCGCCCGTGAAAGAAGACCTCGCGCCGACCGGTACGCGGGCGCACAACTCCGGCCGGGAATGCGCCGCCGCGTGCGCACGCGCGTCGGGGCGCATCTGTATGCGCCCGTCGCGCGACCCAGGGATGATCCTATGAAGGAATTCCTCGCACAAATTAACTAGCCCAGCCCGTGTGCAGGGCTTCCCGCATTCCCTCCACCTCGGAAAGTGTCTTTGCGGGCGACGCACGGTGAACGCCCGTGATGGGCCTGCCAATTCGGCGTCGAGGCCATGGTTAAAGCCGTGGGAATCGGAAATGAATGACCCTGGGCCGATGGAGCTGGGGGGCATCGGTTCGCACCATGGCCCGTTTGTCGGGGTCAGGTGACCGGAATCGATCGGTGGATGGGCAGCTGCTCGCGCCCCGGGGTGCACACCAACCCCTGGGGCGCCCTTGAACTGCACCGATGCGGTGTTCTCTCCTGGATCACATCTCTTGTGGAGGGTCGCGGATGGACGAGTGCGAACGGTCCGCCGATGGCGAGATCGATTCGGTTGGCTATTCGGACAGAGGGAAGAGCGCGGCCGGAATCTCTCCGGCCTCCGTCCTTCGCGCGACCGCCTATCCGGTCCTCTTGCTGGCCGTTGTCGTCGTAGGCGCTTCCGCATTGGTCCTGCGCTGGGATCCGGCCATCGTGAGCCCGCTTTTTCTCGTCGGGACCCTCACGTATCTGGCCATCCTCGAACAGCTGATTCCCCATGACCGGAGCTGGCATCCCGGAAAGGACGAGTGGCGCTGGTACGGCATCTACTTTCTGCTGACCATGGCCGGAAGCGCATTGGCGCAACTTCTGGTCACGGCCGCGGTGGGATGGATCTCACCCGACGAGCGGGGCCACCACCTCTGGGCCGAGATCCCGGGCGCCCTGCTGGCCGGATCGCTCGTCAGCTACCTGGTGCACCGGCTCGGCCACACCAGCGCCCTCCTGTGGCGGCTGCACGGGGTCCACCACGTGCCGCAGAAGGTCAACGTCGCCAACAACGGTGTCAACCACGTCCTGGACATCGTGCTCGCCCAGAGCCTCGTCCAGCTGACCCTGGCCCTGGCCGGATTCTCCCGCTCGGCCGTGCTGGTGACCGGGCTCTTCGTCGTCGCCCAGGGCTATTTCGTCCACGCCAACATCGACGTCCGCATCGGCCGGTTCAACCACGTGCTGGCCAGCCCCGAACAGCACCGCCTGCACCACAGCACCGACCTGTCCGAAGCCGGCCACTACGGCTCCGACCTCTCGTGCTGGGACCACCTCTTCGGCAGCTTCACCTGGCGCCCCGGCCGCGAACCCGCCGCCGTCGGCCTCCACGACCCGGCCTCCTTCCCCGGCACCGGGGAGATCCTCGCCGGCCTCCTGCACCCCTGGCGGCCACGGCCGGGACCCGCACCCGAAACCGACTGACCGCACACTGCACCGCACCTTGCCGTAGCCATCTCCCGCCCTACCGCAACGACTTGAGGAGTTCGACATGGCCGACGCGAACGACGCGAACACCCGCGCGTTACGCCAGAAGGTGGCGATCATCGGCATGGGCTGCCGCCTCCCCGGCGGCGCCTCGGACCACCGGACGTTCTGGCGGAACCTGATGGCGGGCAAGGACTGCATCACGCCCACACCGCCCGACCGCTACGACGTGAGCACACTCGGCAGCCGGTTCCGGGACAAACCCGGGCGGCTCGTCGGCGGACGCGGCGGATACATCGACGGCTTCGACGAGTTCGACCCCGCGTTCTTCGGCATCAGCCCCCGCGAGGCCGACCACATGGACCCCCAGCAGCGGAAACTGCTGGAGGTGGCCTGGGAGACGCTGGAGGACGGCGGCCAGCGCCCCGTCGACCTGGCCGGCGACAACGTCGCCGTCTACGTCGGCGCGTTCACCCTGGACTACAAGATCCTCCAATTCGCCGACCTGGGCTTCACCTCACTGGCCGCGCACACCGCCACCGGCACCATGATGACGATGGTGTCGAACCGCATCTCCTACTGCTTCGACTTCCGCGGCCCCAGCCTCTCCATCGACACCGCGTGCAGCTCCTCCCTGGTCGCCGTCCACCTCGCCTGCCAGGCCCTGAGCAGGGGGGAGACCGACCTCGCCCTCGCCGGCGGCACCTTGCTGAACCTGGCCCCGCAGTACACCATCGCCGAGACGAAGGGCGGCTTCCTGTCGCCCGAGGGCCGCTCCCGTACGTTCGACGCCGCGGCCGACGGCTACGTACGGGCCGAGGGCGTCGGCCTGGTCGCGCTCAAGCGGCTGGAGGACGCCGTCCGCGACGGGGACCGGATCCACGCCGTGATCCTCGGCAGCGGGGTCAACCAGGACGGCCACACCAACGGCATCACCGTGCCCAACCCCGACGCGCAGGTCTCCCTCATCCGCCGCGTCTGCGCCGAGGCGGGCATCGCGCCCGGCGAACTCCAGTACATGGAGGCGCACGGCACCTCCACCCCGGTCGGCGACCCGATCGAGGCGGGAGCCCTGGCCCGCGCCCTGGCCGTCGGACGGAAGCCGGGCGCCCGCGCGTACGTCGGCTCCGTCAAGACCAACATCGGGCACACCGAGTCCGCCGCGGGGATCGCCGGGCTGATCAAGACCGTCCTGTGCCTCAAGCACGGGCACATCCCGCCCCACATCAACCTGGAGCGGCTCAACCCCGCCATCGACCAGGCGGCGCTGCCGTACGAGATCCCCACCCGGCCCACCCCCTGGCCCGAGCACGACGGGCCGGCGCGGGCCGGTGTGAACTCCTTCGGATTCGGCGGCACCAACGCCCACGTCGTCCTGGAGGAGGCCCCGCCGCTCCCGCAGGACGGCGACGACGCGGCCCCTCCCGCCGAACGGGCCTGGAGCATCCTGCCGCTGAGCGCCCGGCACCCGGACGCCCTGCCGGAGCTGGCCGCCGGCATCCGCGGCGAACTGGCCGGCGCCCACGGCCCGGCCGTGGCGCTGCCCGACCTCGGCCACACCCTGGCCCACCGCCGCCAGCACCTCCCGCACCGGCTCTGTGTCGTCCACTCCTCACGCGCCTCCCTCGACGAGGCGCTCGCCGCCCTCCAGCGGGGCGAGACGCACCCCCGGGTCGTGCAGGACCGCCGACGGGACGCCGAAGAGCGGCGCCTGGTCTGGGTCTTCACCGGCATGGGGCCCCAGTGGTGGGGGATGGGCCGCCAACTCCTGCGCGATGAACCGGTGTTCCGCGACGCGGTCACCGCATGCGACCGCGCGATCCAGGAGTTCGCCGACTGGTCGCTGATCGAGGAGCTGACCGCCGACGAATCCGCCTCGCGCATGGGCGAGACCTGGCTCGCGCAGCCCGCCAACTTCGCCCTCCAGGTCGGCCTCGCCGCCCTGTGGCGGGCGTACGGCGTCAGCCCCGACGCCGTCGTCGGGCACAGCACCGGGGAGATCGCCGCCTTCTACGAGGCGGGCGTCTACTCCCTCCAGGACGCGGCCCGGATCGCGGTGCACCGCAGCCGCCTCCAGCAGACCCTGGCGGGGACCGGCACCATGCTCGCGGTGAGCCTGACGGAGGACGAGGCGGAGCGCCGGGTGCGCCCCTACCGGGACCGCGTCTCGGTGGCCGCCGTCAACAGCCCCACCTCCATCACGCTGGCCGGCCAGGCGGAGGCACTGGCCCTGCTGGCCGAGGAGTTGCGGGCCGAGCAGCTGTTCGCCAAGTTCCTCACCGTACAAGTCCCCTACCACAGCGTCGGCATGGAGCGGATCAAGGACGAACTGCTCACGGCACTGGCTCCCTTGGAGCCGCGCCCGGCCCGGCTCCCCCTCTACCTCACCGGCTCCGAAGGGGTGGCCCAGGGGGGTGAGCTGGACGCCGGCTACTGGTGGAAGAACGTACGCGACCGGGTACGGTTCCGGGCCGCCGTCGACCGCCTCGCCGGCGACGGCCACCACGTGTTCCTGGAGATCGGCCCGCACCCGGTCCTCGGCCACGCGATCCGCGAGTGCCTGGAGGCCACCGGGGCGTCCGGGCTGACCCTGCCCTCGATCCGGCGCCAGGAGGACGAGAGCGAGCGGTTCGCGCTCTCCCTCGCCTCGCTCCACAACCTGGGCGCCGACATCGACTGGGACCTCCTCCAGCCCTCCGGCCGGCCGGTCACCCTGCCCCGCCACCCGTTCCGGCGCGACAGGCACTGGACGGAGCCCCGGTCGGTCGCGCAGGTCCGCCTGGGCCACATCGACCACCCGCTCCTGGGCCGCCGCACCGACCGCACCGAACCGGCCTGGCAGGCCCGCCTGGACACCGAATCGCTGCCCTACCTTGCCGACCACCGCATCGAGGACACCGTGGTGTTCCCCGCCGCCGGCTACATCGAGATGGCGACCCAGGCCGCCCTGCGGCTCACCGGAGGCACCACCGCCGTCCTCGCCGACATCGACCTGCGCAAGGCGCTCTTCCTGCCGGACGGCGAGGACCGGACCGTGGAGGTGTCGCTCTCCCTGGAGGACGCGGCCTTCACCGTCGCGTCCGCCGCGACCGGGGACGACGGGGAGCGGACCGTCCACGCGAGCGGCATCGTCCGCACCGGGCAGCGCCGCACCCCCGGCGCCCCTCTCGACGCCGCCGCGATCCGGGCCCGTACCGTCCGCCGTCTCGACGGCCCCGACTGCTACACCGCGCTGGCCCGGCTCGGCTACCACTACGGCCCCGCCTTCCGGGCCATCGAGGAGGTCTGGATCGGCGAGGGCGAGGTCCTCGCACGGATCCGGCCGCCCCAGCCGGTCGACGCCGCCGGCCACCACCTCCACCCGGTCCTGCTCGACGCCTGCTTCCAGGCGCTGCTGACCCCGCAGCTCCTGAGGGAACCGGCACCGGGGACCGGCATCAGGCTGCCGCTCTCACTGGCCGAGGTCGCCCTCGCCCCCATCGGCGACCAGCCCCTCTGGGCGCACGCCACGGTGCGCCCCGCGGACACGGACACCACGCTCGGGGACATCGCCCTGTACGGGGACGACGGCACGCCGCTGGGCCGGATCGAGGGGTTCCGCGCCGCCGACGTGGAGAAGGCGGCGACCGCCGTCGCCCGGACCACGATCGACTCCTGGCTCGCGGAGACCGTCTGGACCGAGTGCCCGACGCCGGGCGGGGAAGAGCCGGGCGACGGCGACGGCGTGCTCCATCCGGCCGCCATAGCGGCCCGGGACCACGGCTGGCTGGTCCTCGCCGACACCCAGGGCATCGCCGACGCCTTCGCCACGCTCGCCGCATCCCGGGGCGAACGCTGCCACCTGGTCCGCCGGGGCGAGGCGTACGCCGGAGCGGGCCCGGACGGCGCCTTCACCGTGCGTCCCGGTTCCACCGCCGACCTGGAACGCCTCTTCGCCGACCTCGACCGGGACGGCGAGCCGTTCGGTGGGGCCGTCCTGCACCTGTGGAACCTGGACCGGCCCTCGCTGGCCGCCTGCGACCGGCAGGCCGTCCGCGACCACACGGGCCCGGGTTCGTACTCCCTGATCGCCCTGGCCCGGACCCTGCTCGCCCGGGGCGCCGCCGGCCGGCTGCACATCGTCACCCGAGGGGCCCAGCCCGTCCTGCCCGACGAGCCCGTCGAGCCGCTCGGGGCCCCCGCCTGGGGCATCGGCCGCGTCCTGCGCCACCAGGAACTCAGCGACCACCCGGGCAAGCTGATCGACCTCGACCCCGAGCGGCGACCGGGCCCGGAAGGGGCCCGCGCGGAGGCGGAGGCGCTCCTGCGGGAGGCACTGACCGACGACGAGGAGGAGATCGCCCTGCGCGCGGGCGTACGCCGCACCAGCCGCCTCCGCCCGGCCGACGCTCTGACCCGGCCGCTGCCGCTGCGGCTGCGGGCCGACGGGAGCTACCTGGTGACCGGCGCGTTCGGCGCACTGGGCCGGCTGCTGTGCCGCACCCTCGTCCGGCGCGGGGCCCGCAGGCTCATCCTGGTGGGGCGCACGCCGGTGCCCGGCCGCGAGAAGTGGGGCTCCACCGACCCCGACACCGCCGAAGGCCGTGCGGTGAGCCTGCTCCGTGAGCTGGAGACGCTCGGCGCCCAGGCCGTCCTGGCCCCCCTCGACATCACCGACGAGGACGCCCTGACCGGCTGGCTGGACGCCTACCGGCGCACCGGCTCCCCGCCCGTGCGCGGCGTGTTCCATCTCGCCGGGCAGGTACGCGACACCCTGGTCACCGACCTGGACCGGTCCGCCTTCGACGCCGTCCACGACCCCAAGACCATCGGCGCCTACCTCCTGCACCGGCACCTGCGGGACGAACCGCTCGATCACTTCGTCCTCTTCGCCTCCATCGCCTCCCTGCTGACCACGGCCGGCCAGACCAACTACGCCGCGGGCAACGCCTTCCTGGACGCCCTGGCCCACCACCGCCGGGCCCAGGGGCTGCCCGCGCTCAGCCTGGACTGGGGCCCCTGGGCCACCGGAATGATCGAGGAGCTCGGCCTGGTCGACCACTACCTGCACAGCCGCGGCATGAGCTCCCTGGCCCCCGACGCCGGGATGGCCGTCCTGGAACGCGTCATCGGCCAGGAACACGCCCAACTGGTCGTCGCCACCGTCGTCAACTGGCCCACCTTCCTGGCCTGGTACCCCTCCCCGCCCCCGCTCGTCACCGCCCTCGCCGAGGCCGCCGCCCCACCCACGGCCGCCACCGAGGGCAACGGCTTCCTCGACACCTTCCGTACCGCCGACGAGGAGAGGCGCCGCTCCCTGGTGGCGACACGCTTCGCCGCGCTCTGCGCCGCCGTCCTGCGCACCGGCACGGACCGCATCGACCCCGCCGAGGGCCTCGGCCAGCTCGGGCTCGACTCCCTGCTGGCCATGGAGCTGCGCGCCCGCATCCACGCCGAACTCGGCGTCGCCCTGCCCGTGGTCGCCCTGCTCAGCGGAGCCCCGGCCGGCGAGCTGGCCGCACAGCTCCACGACGGCCTCGTGGAGCTCGCCTCGGCCGGTGACCCGCACTCCACGGAGCGGGCCGTCACCCTCCACGAGGACCCCTTGTGCTACCCCCTGACCCAGAACCAGAAGGCGCTCTGGTTCCTCAAGCACCTCAACCCCGACGGTTACGCCTACAACATCGGCGGAGCCGTCGAGGTGAACGTCGCCCTCGAACCGGACCTGATGTTCGAGGCCGTCCGCCGCCTCATCGCCCGCCACCCTGCCCTGCGCACCAACTTCCTGCTGGAGGACGGGCAGGCCGTGCAGCGGGTCTCGGAGGACACCGAGCCCGATCTCGCCCTCTTCGACGTCCAGGGCGAGGAGTGGGAGACCATCCACACCACCATCGTCGCCGAGTACCGCAAGCCCTACGACCTGGCCCGCGACCCGCTGGTCCGCTTCCGCCTCTTCAAGCGCGGGCACGACCGCTGGGTCATCATGAAGGCCGTCCACCACATCGTCTCGGACGCCATCTCCACGTTCACCTTCATCGAGGAGCTCTTCCAGGTCTACGAGGCCCTGCGGCAGGGCATCGAGCCCCAACTGCCGCCCGTGGAGGCCCGCTACCTCGACTTCCTCAACCAGCAGAACGCCTTCCTGGCCGGGCGCGAGGCCGCCGGAATGCTCGACTACTGGCGCTCCCACCTCCCCACCGACGTCCCGCTGCTGGACCTCCCCGTCGACAAGCCGCGCCCGGCCGTCCAGACCCACAACGGCGCCTCCGAGTTCTTCGTGCTCGACGCCGAACTCAGCGCCCGCGTCCACGCCCTGGCCCGCGCCCACAACGTCACACCGTTCATGGTGCTGCTCAGCGCCTACTACCTCCTGCTCCACCGCTACTCCGGGCAGGACCACATCGTCGTCGGCTCCCCGGTGACGGGCCGCACCCGGCAGGACTTCGCCTCCGTCTACGGCTACTTCGTCAACCCGCTCCCGCTCCACGCCGACCTCTCCGGCGACCCCACGGTCGCCGAACTCCTGGAACAGGTCCGCCGCACCGTCCTGGGCGGCCTGGACAACCAGGAGTACCCCTTCGTCCTGCTCGTCGACGAGCTGGGCCTCCAGCACGATCCCAGCCGCTCGGCCGTGTTCCAGGCGATGTTCATCCTCCTCACCCACAAGGTCGCCACCGAGCAGTACGGCTACCGGCTGGAGTACATCGAACTGCCCGAGGAGGAAGGCCAGTTCGACATCACGCTCTCCGCGTACGAGGACGAGTCGGAGCAGCGCTTCCACTGCGTCTTCAAGTACAACACCGACCTCTTCCTCCCGCAGACCATGCGGCGCATGGCCGCGCACTACACCCGGCTGCTCGACCGGATGACCGGCGCCCCCGGCGAACGGCCCGCCTCACGGCTGGAGATGCTCGGCCCCCGCGAACGCGAACAGCTGGTGGGGGAGTGGAGCCGGCCGGCCCTGCTCGCGGCCACCACCGACCAGGACACGCCGTTCACCCCGGTCCACGACCTGATCGGCCGGGTCGCCGCCCAGCACCCCGAATCCGTGGCCGTGACCCTGCCGCTCCCGGACGGTGGCGCCCGCCGGCTCACCTACGGCGAGCTGGAGCGACGCGCCGCCGAAGGAGCCGCCCGGCTGCACGCCCTGGGCATCGGGGACGGCTCGGTGGTCGTCGTCTGCCTGGACAAGTCGCCGGAGCTGATCGTCACCCTGCTCGCCGTGCTCAAGGCCGGCGGCGCCTACCTGCCGCTGCGGCCCGGCCAGCCCGCCGACCGCGTCGCACACCTCGTCCGGACCACCGGAGCGGCCCTGGTGATCGTCGCCGACGAGACCGGACGGGAGGGGACCGCCACGCTGCCGGTCATCACCCTGACCCTCGACGCCCTGCACGCGACCGAGCCGCACCCGGACGGCCCCCGGCCGGACACGGCCCCGGACTCACCCGCGTACGTCATCACCACCTCCGGCTCCACCGGCCGCCCCAAGGCCGTCCGCGTCAGCCACCGCAACCTCGCCTCCGCGTACGGGGCGTGGCGCCAGGAGTACCGGCTGGAGACGGACGTCCGGGTGCACCTCCAGATGGCCGAACCGTCCTTCGACGTGTTCACCGGCGACCTGGTCCGCGCGCTCTGCTCGGGCGGCAACCTCGTCCTGGCCGACCGCGACCTGCTCTTCGACACCGCACGCCTGTACCGGACGATGCGTCAGGAGAGGGTCGACTGCGCGGAGTTCGTACCGGCGGTGGTGCGGGGGCTGATGGACCACTGCGAACGGGAGGGGCTGCGGCTGGACTTCCTGCGGTTGCTGGTGGTCGGCTCGGACGCCTGGAAGGTGGGGGAGTACCAGCGGCTGGGCGAGCTGTGCTCCCCGGGGACGCGGCTCGTCAACTCCTACGGCCTCACCGAGGCGACCATCGACAGCGCCTTCTTCGAAGGGCCCGTCGACGACCTGGAGCCGGGCCTCATGGTCCCGATCGGCCGCCCCCTGCCCAACAGCACCCTGCACGTCCTGGACCCCCACGGCGAACCCGTACCGCCCGGCGTCCCCGGCGAGCTCTGGATCGGCGGCGAAGGCGTCGCCCTCGGCTACGCCGGGGACCCCGGACAGACGGCGGACCGCTTCGTCACCCGTACGCTCGGCGAACAGCCCGGCGCCCGGCCCGAACGGCTCTACCGGACCGGCGACATCGCCCGCTGGGACGCCCACGGCCGCGTCCACCTGCTCGGCCGCACCGACGGCCAGGTCAAGCTGCGCGGCCACCGCATCGAGATCGGTGAGATCGAGGCCCACCTCGCCCAGTGGCCTCCGCTCGCCCGCGCCGTCGTCACCGTCACCACGGACACCGGGGGAGAGGCCGCGCTCTGCGCCTACTGCGTACCGGCACCCGGCGCCGCGCTCGACCGGCGGGCCCTGCGCCGCCACCTGGCCGGCTCACTGCCCTCGTACATGATCCCGTCGTACTTCGTCGAACTGCCGGCCCTGCCGCTCAGCCCCAACGGCAAGGTCGACACCGCCGCGCTGCCCGCACCCCGGGCCGAGACCGGCGAGCGGCCCCACGAGGAGCCCGTGACGCTCTACGAGACCAGCGTGGCCCGGCACTGGAAGACGCTGCTCGGCCTCGAACGGGTGGGCCTGGAGGACGACTTCTTCGAGGTCGGCGGCTCCTCCATCAAGCTGATCGAGCTCCTCCACCACCTGCGCACCGAGTTCGGCGTCAGCGTCCCCGTCAGCCGCCTCTACCAGGTCACCACCCTTTACGGCATGGCCGCCACCGTCCAGGAGGTCCTCCACAGCACCACCACCGACGAACTGCCCTACCTCACCTTCAACTCCGGCCAGTCCGCGCACCTCTTCTGCTTCCCGCCCGCCGGCGGCCACGGACTCGTCTACCGGGGCCTCGCCGCCCAGCTCCCGGAGTACGCCGTCATCGGCTTCAACTACCTTCCCGGCGACGACAAGGTGGCCCGCTACGCCGACCTGATCGAGGCCGCCCGTCCCCAGGGCACCTGCCTGCTCCTCGGCTACTCCCTCGGCGGCAACCTCGCCTTCGAGACCGCCAAGGAGCTGGAGCGGCGCGGACGCCGGGTGGGCCACATCGTCGTCCTCGACTCCCGCCGCCTCACGGAGAGTTACGAGCCCGGAGACGAGGGCATCCGCGCCTTCGAGGCCGAACTCGCCGACCACCTGCGCAAACACACCGGGTCCGAAGCCGTCACCCGCGAGACGCTCGCGCACGCCGCGGAGTACCTCACCTTCTGCGGACGCACCCCCAACACCGGAACGGTCGCCGCGCCGGTCAGCGTGATCACCGACGAGGAGAAGACCGCCCTGTACGCCGCGGGCGAGCACGGCACCTGGCACGGCAGCTCCACCGGCACCACCGTCGTGCTGCGCGGCTCAGGTGTCCACGCCGACATGCTCGACCCCAAACACCTCGCCCGCAACGCGGCCCTGGTGCGCAACCTGCTGACGGGAGACGCGGCCCATGGCGGATGACACCGGCCACCGGCCGCCCGACGACTGGAGCACCCCGGAGCGCACCCCGGGCACACCGCCCCGCGTCATCGTCATCGGCGCGGGCGTGGCCGGCCTCTCCACCGGCTGCTACGCCCAGATGAGCGGAGCGCGGACCCGGATCTTCGAGAAGCACGTGCTGCCCGGCGGCTGCTGCACCGCCTGGTCGCGCGACGGCTACCTCTTCGACTACTGCATCGAGTGGCTGATCGGCACCGCGCCCGGCAACGACGCCCACCAGGTGTGGCGCGAACTGGGCGCGCTGGACGGCAAGACCGTCACCAACTTCGAGCTGTTCAACAAGGTCGAGGACGAGAGCGGCCGTTCGGTCACCTTCTACAACGACCCGGACCGGCTCGAAGCCCACCTGCTGGCGATCTCACCCGCCGACGCCCCCCTGATCCGGGCCTTCACCCGCGACCTGCGACGGTTCATCGCCATCGAGCTGTACCCGTTCCTGACCGCGCCCGCCCTGCGGACCGTACGGGAGCGGGCGGCGACCCTGCGCACGGTGCTGCCGGCCTTCCGCCTCTTCTGGCGGACGGCCGCCACCCCGATGCACGTCTTCGCCGACAAGTTCCAGGACCCGTTGCTGCGCCGGGCCTTCCGCAACATCTTCTTCCAGGACCCCGAGGGCTTCCCGCTCCTGCCGTACCTGTTCAACATGGCGGCGGCGTACCACCTCAACGCCGGTTTCCCCCAAGGCGGTTCACTCGGCCTCTCGCGCTCCGTGGAGGAGCGCTACCTGGGGCTGGGCGGGCACGTCACCTACCGGGCCCGCACCGAGAAGATCCTGGTGGAGAACGACCGCGCGGTCGGCATCGAACTGCGCAACGGCAGAAGGTACTTCGCCGAGCACGTCGTCTCCGCCTGCGACGGCCACACCACCGTCCACGGGCTGCTCGACGGCCGCTACACCGGCCCTCGGATCGACAAGCTCTACACCGACCTCCTCCAGCGCCCCGGCACCCTCTTCCCGGCGGTCGTCTCCGCCTTCGTGGGTCTGCGCGGCGACTTCGACCCCGGCGAGGCCCACAGCACCACCCACCTCCTGACCGACGAGGACGGAAAGAGCCTCCCCGGCGCCCTGCAGAACAGCCTGGTCGTCCAGGCGCGCTCCCGTTACTCCGACGGCTTCGCGCCCCCGGGCCGCTCCGTCCTGCACTGCACCTACTTCAGCGACTACGCCTACTGGAAGGAGCTGCGCACCCGCGACCGCAAGGAGTACCGGATGCGCAAGCAGGAGGTCGCCGACTTCGTCCGCACCTTCCTGGAGCGCCGCTCACCGGGCATCACCGACCGCATCGACCTCGTCGACGTGGCCTCACCCGCCACCACCCACCGGTACACCGGCAACCACAACGGCTCCATCCTCGCCTGGAAGGCCTTCTCCGACGCCGACGACGTCGCCGCCCGCCTGGTCGGGCGGGACCGGATGCGGCTCCCCGGCCTCAGCGGCTTCTCCATGGCCGGGCAGTGGGTCGGCATGGGCGGCCTGATCCGCGCCGCCTCCACCGGCCGTTTCGCCGTCCAGTACCTCTGCCGCGAACTCGGCCTGGAGTTCCGGGCGTGGGAGAGCGAGACCACCGAGCCCTGGCACACCGGAAAGCTGGGACAGCTGCCCCAACTCGACCGTTGGTCAGCACGGGAGGACACCAGTTCATGACCCCATCCACGACCGGCCGGACCCCGGGCGCCCCCCGGCAGCCACGGGAATCGATGATCATCATCGGGGCCGGCCTCGGCGGCCTCTCGACCGGCTGCTACGCCCGGATGAACGGCTACCGCACCCACATCCTGGAGATGCACGAACTGCCCGGCGGCTGCTGCACCGCCTGGGAGCGCGGCGGCTTCACCCTGGACGCCTGCGTCAGCTGGCTCCTGGGCAGCGGCCCCGGCAACGAGATGCACCAGATCTGGCTGGAGCTGGGCGCGTTGCAGGGCAAGGAGATCCGCCACTTCGACGTGTTCAACATCGTGCGCGGACAAGACGGGCGGGCCGTCCACTTCTACTCCGACCCGGACCGGCTGGAGGCCCACCTCATCGAGATCTCGCCGGCCGACGCCCGTACCGTACGCAAGTTCTGCGCCCAACTGCGCACCTTCCGCAAGGCACTCGCGGTCTATCCCTTCCTCAAACCGGTCGGGCTGATGGGCCGCGTGGAGCGCTGGCGGATGCTCGCCTCGTTCCTCCCCTACTTCAACGCCGTCCGCACCACGATCACCGTCCTGATGACCGAGTTCTCCGCGAAGTTCAAGGACCCACTGCTGCGGGAGGCGTTCAACTTCATCCTGTACGAGAAGCACCCGAACTTCCCCGTCCTGCCCTTCCACTTCCAGCTCGCCTCCCACGCCAACCTCTCCGCGGGCGTCCCCGAGGGCGGCTCCCTGGGCCTCGCCCGCTCGATCGAGGCCCGCTACCGCCGGCTCGGCGGGGAGGTCTCGTACAACACGAAGGTCGAGACGGTGATCGTCGAGGACGACCGGGCGGTGGGCGTCCGGCTCAGCGACGGCAGCGAACTGCGCGCCGACATCGTGGTGTCGGCCTGCGACGGCCACACCACCACCATGAAGTTCCTGGAGGGCAAATACCTGGGCGAGGAGTACCACAGGCTCTACACCCGGACCATCCGCGAACCCGGCATGGTCTTCCCCGGCTACTTCACCCTCTTCCTCGGCCTCTCCCGCCCCTTCCCCGAAGGGGACCCCTGCACGACGTACCTGCTCGACGAGGCCACGGCGGCCGAGCTCACCGGCATCCGCCACGCCAGCATCAACGTCCAGTTCCGCAGCCGCCATTACCCCGAGCTCTCCCCGGAAGCGACCACCGTCGTCTACGCCACCTACTTCTGCGACATCGCCCCCTGGCGGGCCCTGGACGAAGGCGCCGAACAGGTCACCCGCACCCGCGGCGGCCAGGAGCTGCACACCCTGCCCGTACGCCACGGCCGCGGCTACTACGCGGCCAAACGGCGGGCACGCGAGACGCTCGTGGACTTCCTGGAGCAGCGCTTCCCGGGCATCCGCGACGCCATCGTCGTACGCGACGTCTCCAGCCCGCTCACCCAGGTCCGCTACACCGGCAACTACGACGGTACGGTGCTGGGCTGGCAGCCGTTCGTGGAGAGCGGCGAGGCCCTCGAGGAGATCGTCAAGAAGCACGGCCCGGGGCTGCCCGGCCTGGCGAACTTCTACCAGTCGGGCGTCTGGGCCACCACCGGCGGGCTGATCCGGGCGGCCGCCGCCGGGCGCCACGTCATGCAGTTCGTCTGCCGCGACGACGCCAAGCCCTTCACCGCGTCGGTCGACCTGACCGCACCCCCGCCGACCCACCGCGTCATCCCCGTACCACCCCGCCCCGCCGCGCCCCCGCCGGCCGGCGGCCGGACCACCACCGCACGGACGACAGGGAAGGCAGCGAAGAGCACATGAAGATCGAGAAATGGGTGGTCCGTGAACACGTCGAGGGTGTGCCCGACGTGGACCGCGTCTACGAGAAGGTCGTCGAGAACGTCGACGTGACCCTGGCCCCCGACGAGATGCTCCTGCGCACGCTGTACGTCTCCGTCGACCCCTACCTCCACGGCATCGCCCTCGACACCCCGATCGGGGCCCACATGGGCGCCGACTCGATCATGGAGGTGGTCGAGGCCGGACCGCGCGCCGCCCACGCCGTCGGCGATCTCGTCCAGGGCTTCGGCGGCTGGCGCTCCCACGTCGTCTCCACGGGCGAGGCCGCGCTCTGGCAGACCGGCACGTTCCCCATGGTCTTCCCGGCCTACCGCAGGCTCGACCCCCGGTGGTACGACGACGCCCTGCCGCTCCCGACCGCGCTGAGCGTGATGGGCGGCCCCGGCATGACGGCCTGGGGCACCCTCGCCAAGTACATGACGATCAGCCCCGGGGACACCCTCGTCGTCAGCGGGGCCTCCGGTGCGGTCGGCGCACTCGTCGGCCAGCTCGCCGCACAGGCCGGCGCCCGCGTCATCGGCACCACCTCCTCCCCGCGGAAGGTGGAGTACCTCCTCGGCCTCGGCTTCGACACGGTCGTCGTCTACCGGCACACCGACAGCGCCGACACCGTCCGCTCCGCGCTGACCCGGGCCGCCCCCGACGGGGTGGACCGCTACTTCGACAACCTCGGGGGCACGGTCACCGACGTGGTGTTCTCCATGCTCAACGTCGGCAGCCAGGTGGCGGTGTGCTGGCAGTGGGCGACCCAGGTCGGCAGCGAGGACACCGGCCCGCGTCTGCTGCCCTACCTGATGTTCCCGCGCGCGACCGTCCGGGGGATCTTCTCGCTGGAGTGGTTCACCGAGCAGAACTGGAAGGACCTCCACGCCCAGCTGGGCGGCCGGGTCCGGCGCGGTGAGGTCGTCTGCGACCACACCCTCCACCACGGCTTCGACAGCATCCCCGCCGCCTACGCAAGCCTCTACGGCGACCGGGCGGACCACCGGGGCAAGGTGCTGGTGGCGCTGTGAGGGCTGCCGCTGTCCCCGCACCCTTCCCACCCGTACGCCCGTCCCGGGAGGCAAGATGACCACCACCGGCCCCACCACCGACCCGTCCCTGATCCCTCTGCACTGCCTGCGCTTCGAGGAACCGGGCCCGCCCCGCCCCGCCGAACTGCCGGGCGGAGCCCCGGCCTGGCTGGTCAGCCGGCACGCCGACGTCCGCCAGGTGCTCTCCGACCCGCGCTTCGGCCGGGCCCAGCTGTACGCCGACGACGCGCCGCCCCTCTCCGACGTACCGGACCTCGTGAACAACCCCGACCTGATGTTCAACCAGGACGGCCCCGACCACCTGCGGCTGCGCCGGACCCTGAGCCGCGCGTTCACCCCGCGGGCGGTCGCCCGGTGGCGGCCGTGGATCACCGCGATCGTGGAGGAGCTCCTGGACCGGCTGGAGGAACGGCGGCAACCGGCCGACGTGGTCGAGGAGTTCACCCTGCCCCTCCCCGTGGCGGTGATCAGCCGGCTGATGGGCCTGGACGAGTCCGTCCGCGACCGGATGCGCCACTGGAGCGAGCACGCCTTCTCGGACGGCTCCCACTCCGGCAAGGAGGTGCGGTCCGTGCTGGAGGAGTTCAGCGCGTTCGGCGGGGAGCTTCTGGCGGAGCGGCGGCGCGCCCCCGGCGACGACCTGATCAGCGGCCTGGTGCGGGCCGCCGACAAGGAGGGCGGCCTCCCCGAGGCGCAGTTGGTGAGTCTGGTGTGCGGGCTCGTCGTCGGGGGCCACGACAGCACGATGACCATGCTGGGCAACGCGTTGCTCTACCTGCTCGGCGAACGGCCGGAGAGCTGGCCCCGCATCGGCGCGGACGAGGAGGCGGCCGGACGGGCCGCGGACCGGCTCATCCACCTCATCCCGCTGGGCGACGACCGGGGGACGACCCGCCGCGCGGCCACGGACGTCGAGGTCGGCGGGGTGACGATCCCGGCCGGCGCGGTCGTCCTGGCGGACTGCGGCATGGCCAACCGCGACCCGGACGTCTACCCCCGCCGCACGCTCGACGACCTGTTCGCCCCGCTGGAGGCCCCCACCCTCTCGCTGGGGGCCGGGGTCCACTACTGCCTGGGCGCCTGGCTGGCCCGTACGGAACTCCAGATCGCCCTGCACCGCCTGGCCGCCCGCTTCCCCGGCCTGCGGCTCGCGGAGCCCGCGGACGCGGTCGTCTGGCGCACCGGAACGACGTCCCGCAGCCCGCGGAGGCTCCAGGTGAGCTGGTAGACCGCTACGGCAGGTCCACCGGCTGGACCGCTTCGAGCAGGTCTCAGCGGACCTGCTCGAAGCGCGGCCCGTAGGTGCCGGGCTTGACCCGCAGCGTCTCGTACCCGCCGTCGCCCTTGTTGCCGTACTTGCTCCAGAACTGGCAGGTCAGCCCGGAGTCGGTCTCGAAGTCGACGGCGGTGGCGGCGGGGAGCTCCTCGCAGGCGAGCTTGGACGCGTCGGAGCGGCTGCCGTACTCCTTGAACAGCTGGTCGTAGACGGCCTTCGCGACCACCAGGCCCTTGAGGGGCTTGGCGTTGTAGAAGGTCATGAAGCCGCCTTCCTTGTACGAGTCGCTGATCTTGACCTCGTACGGGATGACAGCGCCTTCGTAGGTGACGTTGCAGGTGCTGACGGCACCGGCCTTCTGCGTCACCCCGTCCGGGCACTCGGCGCTGGTCTTGCCAGGCACCTTGACCCTGCTGAGAACCTGCTCCTGGAGCTTGTGCTCCACCTTCTCGGTGAAGGGGGCGCCGCTGTCCGGCTTGGGCAGGACCTTGAGCTGCGCGTCGGAAGAACTGGTGAGCACGTCCTTCTGCGGGCCGTCCACGGCGACGGGCAGCGGCGCCTCCTGCGGGGCGGCGGTCGTCTCCTCCACGGTGTCGGGCTTGGAGTCGGCGGCGGGGGTGACGGCGGTGCCGGAGGAATCCCCGGAGCCGCAGCCGACCGCGAGGATGCCGACAGCGGCCAGTCCGATGAGCTTCTTGGTGTAGTGCATAAGCGCAGCCTAAAAGTCGCCACGGAGTGCTCCCGGGCCCGTGGAAGCGGTGGCAGAGGGCTCAGCGGCCCTCAGAAAAGAGGACATTGCGGAGGGAAACATGCCACCTCACGCCGCCCCACCCGCCCCAGAGGCACCTGACGGTGGCCCAGTCGAGAAGGGCTCGTAGCGCGACTGTGACGCCGGGGCGGCGTCCGGGGGCCTGCGGAGGCGGGCGGCGCGGGCCCTCGCTCCTCCGGGGCGGCCTCAGCGGTGTCGTCAGCTCTCGGACCCGGAACTCAGCAGCCGGCCCAGGGCGTCCGGATCCTGGATGGCCGAGGCCGGCACTCCGCCGTCCACGACCAGCGTGGGCACGCCCCTGACGCCTCGCTCCCGCGCGGACCGTTCGTCCGCGCGCACGTCCTCCGCGAACTCCTTGCCCTCCAGCATCCGGCGGACCGCCGACGGTTCCAGTCCCGCCTCGGTCCCCAGCTTCTCCAGGACCTCGTGGGCGGCGATGTCGAGCCCTTCGGTGTGGTAGCCGTACAGCAGCCGCTCCAGCACCTCGTCGGCCCGCCCGTGGGCGGCGCCCAGCCGGACCAGCCGGTGTGCGTCGAAGGAGTTGACCGGCCGCGCCTTGTGCAGGTCGAGCCGGAGCCCCTCGGCCTCGCCGATCGCCTGGATGTGCCGCACCCGCGCTGCGGCCCGCTCCGGACTGCTCTGGTACTGGGCGATGACCTCGGCCGCCGTCGGGCCGGCCGTCGAGCTGCCCTCCGGATCGAGTTCCAGGCTGCGCCAGAGGACCTGCGCGTCCTCGCGTCCGGCGAGTGCGGTCGTCAGCTTCCGCTTCCCGATGTAGCACCAGGGGCACAGGATGTCGAAGTACACCTCGACCTGCATGGACGGGGTCTCCTTTCAGTCGGCGACCGGCGCGGGAGCGGCGGCGCTGTCGTCGGCGGGCGTCGAGTCCTTCCCGGCCGGCTCCCCGCCGCGCCGCCGCAGTGTGAGTGTGAGCGCGGAGAGGGCCAGCAGGAGGGGGATCAGGATGAGCGCGTGCACGTGCAGGCTGTGGGTGAACGCGGCGCGGGCGGTGTCGGCCAGCGCGGTGCCCAGCGCCTCGGGGAGCCGGTGTGCGGCCTCCAGGGCCGCGGGCAGCGTCTCACCGGCGGGACCGGCGAGCGAGGCCGGTACTCCGTCGGGCAGCCGGTCCGTCATGTAGCCGCCGTAGACGGCGGTGGCGATGCTGCCCAGGGTGGCGATGCCCAGCGCGCCGCCGAGTTCCGCTCCCGTCTCGGAGATGGCCGATGCGGCGCCGGCCCGTTCGGGCGGTGCGGCTCCCACGACCAGGCCGGTGCCCAGGGCCATGAAGGGCGTGAGGCCGGCGAAGAGGAGCAGTGAGCCGGCCACCACGAAACCGGGGCCGCCGTCGACCTGGGTGAGCATGAGAGGCCCGAGCACCGCGAAGGCGGCGCCCGCGCTCATCAGTACGGCGGGCTGGAACCGGGAGGTGAGGCCGGAGACCCACAGAGCGGCCACCGTGCCGCCCACGGCGGTCGGCAGTTGCCACAGGCCGGCCTCCAAGGGCTCGAAGCCCAGCACCAGTTGCAGGTACTGCGAGGTGAGCAGGCTCGTCCCGAAGAGGAGCATCCCGACCACGATCATGCCTCCGGCGGAGACCGCGAACGCCGGGATCCTGAAGAGGGACAGGTCGAGCAGAGGCGTGTCGAGCCGCCGTTGACGCCGTACGAAGAGCGCGCCGATGACCACACCTGCGGCGATGAAGCCCAGCGGGAGGAGCCCGACGCCGTCCGCGGCCAGGCTCTTGATCCCGTACACGACCGCGAGCGGCGCCGTCAGGGACATCGCGACGCTGATGAGGTCGAGCCGCCCGGACTCGGCCGGGCGGAACTCCGGCACCAGGAACGGGACGGTGAGGAGCAGCACCAGCATGGTCGGTACGGCGACCAGGAAGACCGAGCCCCACCAGAAGTACTGCAGGAGCACTCCGCCGACGAGCGGACCGAGCGCCCCACCGCCCATGAAGCTCATCATCCAGATGGTGATGGCGAGGGTGCGCTGCGCGGGATCGCGGAAGAGGTTGCGGATGACGGAGAGAGAGGAGGGCGCGAGAGAGGCGGCGGCGACGCCCTGGATCGCGCGCGCGGCGATGAGCATCCCGGCGCTGTCCGCGTACGCCGCGAAGATCGAGGCGCCGGTGAAGGCGATCGCCCCGACCAGCAGGATCCGGCGGTGCCCGATCCGGTCGCCGAGCGTGCCCATGGTGATCAGGGCACCGGCGACCATGAAGCCGTAGATGTCCGTGATCCACAGCAACTGGGGGCCGCTGGGGTCGAGATCGCGGCTGAGTGTCGGGAGCGCCAGGTAGAGCACCGACATGTTCATCATGACGAGGACGGCCGGAACGCCCAGGACCGCGAGCGCGGTCCATTCCTTGGCGCCTGCCCGCTCCGGCGGGACGCCGGGTCGGGTGCTCATCGGCCCGAGTCCGGCTCGCCGACGGCGAGCAGGGTCTTGCCCAGAGTGGTCCGTGCCTCGATGGCGGCGTGTGCCTCGGCCGCCGAGGCGAGCGGGAAGACCTGGCCGACGACCGGCCGCAGGACGCCGTCCGCAGCGAGCCGCAGCGCCTCACCGATGTAGGCGTGGGTCACGGCGGGGCCCGGCCCCGCGAAGAGCCCGAGGGTACGGATCTGCCGGGCGGCGAGGTCGTCCTCGTCGAGTTCGGCGTCCGCGCCGCTCGCCATGCCGTAGAGGCTGATGCGTCCGCCGGTGCCCAGGGCGCCCGCCGCCGCGGTGCCGATCGCTCCGCCCACTCCGTCGAAGACGACGTCGAGATCGCCGCCGGCCGTCTCCCGGACCTGGCGGAGCCACTGCTCCTGGGAGTAGTCGACGAAGGCGGCGCCGAGTGAGACGACGAGTTCGGCCTTGCGCTCGCCGCGCGCGGCGCCGATGACGCGGGCGCCGGAGTGTACGGCCAACTGGACCAGGAGGCTCCCGACACCGCCGGCGGCAGCCTCCACGAGGACCTTCTCGCCGGGCTTGATCTCCGCCTGCCGGAACAGCAGGAGTGCCGTGCGGCCGTCGGCCAGCAGCGCGACCGCGTCCTTGAGGTCGAGGCCGGGCGGAACCGGCACCACCTCGTCGGCCCGGGCGAGGGCGCGTTCGGCGTAGCCGCCCTCACCGCCGGTCGTGGTGACCACGGTCGTGCCGACCAGGGAGGGGTCCGCGCCCGGTCCCACGGCGACGACGCGGCCACCCACGCCGTTGCCCGGTACACGGGGGAGCGAGGGACGGCCGAAGGGTCCGTTGCCCGAGCGCACCTGCGTCTCGACGAAGGTGACGCTCGCGTACGCCACGTCGACGAGTAACTGACCGGGGCCCGGCACCGGATCCTCGACACATCGAGCCCGCAGGACCTCCGGTCCTCCGAACTCCTCCATCACCACGGACAGCACGACGCCCCCAAACGGATAGATTCACTTCGTTTGAAACGTATAACGGAGCGATTCGCTTCGCAAGTGGCTACAGTGGGTTCATGGCCCGACGAGCTCCCCGATACGCAGAAGCCGAACGCAACGACCGCGCCCTCCTGGAGGCCGCCAGGAAGACCCTCGCCGCGGACGGCGCCCATGCGTCCGTGGCGGCGATCGCGGCCCGCGCGGGCGTCGGCATCGCCAGCCTCTACCGGCGGTACCGCACCAAGGACGAGCTGTTCCAGCACCTGTGCGCGCTGTCGCTCGGGCAGTGGATCCAGGCGGCGGAGGAGGGGCTCGCCCGCGAGGACGCCTGGGAGGGGCTCGTCCACTACGTCACCGCCGCCATCGAGTTCAGCGCCGGCGCGCTCGGACCGCTGGCCGGCACGATCGAGGTCACCGACGAGATGGCCGAGAAGTTCACCAGGTCCGACGAGCTGACGCGGGCCCTGGTGGAGCGGGCCCACGAGGCCGGGGTGCTGCGGGCGGACGCCACGACCGTGGACATCTCCCTGCTCGTCGAGCAGCTCGGCAAGTCCTCGCTGGTCGAGCAGTTCGAGGGGCAGGGCAGGACCGACCTCGCCGAGGCGGCGGCCAACGCCCGCCACCGCGTCATCGCCATCGCGCTGGACGGCCTGCGGGCCGGCCACGGCCCCCTGCCGGGCAGCCCTCCCGGCCCAGGCCTCCTCGCGGAACGCTGGTAGGAGGGCGGGGTCGGACCGCGCGTGCGGCCGGGCGGGTCTCCGTGTTGCGGGGGAGTCCGGGTGTGCCCGCCCCTCAGGTGGGTTCGCGGGTGACCGTCCACGTTCACACCCGTGCCTGCTGCCGTCGAGGGGGTGACCGCGGCAGGTTCGGCCGACTGGAGATCCGCGGCTATGGTGCCGGGCTGCTCCGGCTACTCAGATCCTTGTTCCGGTGGGCAGCGTGAGTCCTGAGAAACTTGGGGGAAGCTGCCTGGACGTGCGACTCGTTGTAAAGTGTGAAAACAGCCCTTGACCTGCAAGAACGCAGGCAGGGAGCCTACTTGTGGGAGTACCTCGATGATCCGTACCATGTTCAAGTCCAAGATCCACCGGGCCACCGTCACCCAGGCCGACCTGCACTACGTCGGTTCCGTGACCATTGACGCCGACCTGATGGACGCCGCCGACCTGCTGCCCGGCGAGCTGGTCCATATCGTTGACATCGACAACGGCGCCCGCCTGGAGACGTACGTCATCGAGGGCGAGCGCGGCTCCGGTGTCATCGGGATCAACGGCGCCGCCGCGCACCTCGTGCACCCCGGCGACCTGGTCATCCTGATCAGCTACGCCCAGGTCGAGGACGCGGAGGCCCGTGCGCTCACCCCGAAGGTCGTCCACGTCGACGCGGACAACCGGATCGTGGCGCTCGGCACCGACGCCTCGGCGCCGGTGCCCGGGACCCGTACGGAGCGGAGCCCGCAGGCGGTCGTCGCGGGCGGCTGAGCCGATGCGTCGGTGCCCCGCGGAAACGACTCCACGGAACGAGGAGAGCTGAAGCCCATGGCGGAGAACACTGCTGTAGAGATCAGCGACGACCGGGAACGCGGCACGCTGAGGGCCTACGAGGACGGGGAGGCCGCCGGGACGATCGCGTACTTCGTCATGGAGCCCGCTCCGGGCGCGCTCGTGGCCGTCCACACGGTCGTCCGGCCCGAGTACGAGGGCAAGGGCATCGCCGGAGCGCTCGTCCGGAGGTTCTACGCCATCGCGGCTCAGGAGGGTGTCCCCGTCGTGCCCCTGTGCCCGTACGCGGCGAAGTGGGCACAGCGCCACCCGGACGAGGCGCCCGATGCTCCGGAGGAGCTCGTCCGGGAGGCGGAGCGGCAGCTGCGGAACCATCCCGAGCTGTTCTGACCCGCGCTCTTGCGACGCACCCGCGCGTCGGCGGGCGCCCGGATTCCCCGGGAGCCCGCCGACACCTGTG